>CALLKY010000123.1 GCA_938083135.1 uncultured Alphaproteobacteria bacterium
GCCGCAAAGGCCCCGTTTCCGCTTCACCCGTCGCGTCCGTTGCCAAACTTCCACCCTGCAAAATCTAACTCATTAATACGGAAAGATTATCACGCCTCGCGGCACCGCCAAGCTAAATCTCATATGGGAAATGTGGGTTAAGGTCAGATTAGCCGGTTTCGCGGCCTTGAGCCGAATTTGCTCTAGCCGAACGAGCATAAGCGTCCGGCAGCGATTGTCGCCGCAAGCGATGGGCTGCCACCATTCTGAATAACCGCAATATCAGCCCGTTTGCCCGGTGCCAGAACACCTCTGTCATTCAGCCCAAGCGCCTGCGCTGGATTGGTCGACACCAGCCCCCAGGCTTCGTTCAACGGCAGTTTACCATCCCGGGCCAGAATGAAGGGCGCATGAAGCAGGGCCGGATAATAGTAGTCACTCGCCAGGATATCACAGAGGCCTTTGGCAGCGGATTCAGCCGCCGATTGCAGCCCCGTATGGCTGCCGCCGCGCACAACATTGGGTGCGCCCAACACAATCGGATCGCCCAGTGCTTTCGCTGCTGCCGCCGTCACATCACCCATTGGGAATTCAGCGATCCGGGCGCCAAGGTTATGGAAATGCTCACGGTCCGCCGGGGTGGCGTCATCATGGGAAAGCTGGGGCGTGTTGCTTGCCCGCGCAGCCTCTGCCAGGCGCGCGGTTCCCGCCGCCCCTTCAGTATCCGCACGAACGGACACACGTTGCACAAGGTCCAGAAATTCGGGGAGCGAAAGGCCAGACCGGTTGGCATAGACGCTCATCTTATTATCGTCGCCCATATATCGGCGGATATGTGGCAGGTGATCGTTGTAGGCGATGCAATCAACCCGGCCCGCTGCAATCCATCCCGCCGCTTCCTCCACCATATCCACATTCGCTCTCTCGAAGCGAAGATGGAGGCGCGTATCGGAGATAAAACCTGACTTAAGGCATTCAAACGCTGCCATAAATGTGCGACATGCCTCGGCGCTACGAAGGCCCGGCTCCCAGGAAAGCGTGACGCCGTGATAGGCCGTCGTAATGCCATTCGTGATGAGTTGCTTGTCCGTTTCATCCAGTGCCATATCCACTGGAAAGCTAACGCCGGGGCGCGGCATTAACTGGCGCTCAAACGCATCACCGTGAATATCGACAATACCGGGCAGCGCCAGTGCACCCTTGGCGTCATAGCGCGATTTAGCGTTAGCAGGTGCATCGCCGATATGAGCTATGCATCCGTCCTCGATAGCGATAGTGGCATCAATAAACGCACCATCCGCCGCCAGAACGCTGGCATTTTCAATTATGAGGTCCATCGACTTCAGCGTGCCGGCATACGGACTTCGATGGCCGCAGCAGCAATCACTGCTGAGTCGCCGATGGCCTCGTCATATGAGTCTAAACCGCCCAATACGGATGTAACTTTCACCTGACCAACAGGAAACGCGGATTTAAGCGCCTCACCATCCACCTTATCCGGCTGTTGCACACCGATGGTGACATTTACTTCAAGCGAGTCTTTGTCCACCCCAAGCGTGCGGATGAAGCTCAACGAGCTATGGCGCAGCGCATCCTCGACCGCCCGCCGTGCCGCCTTGGTGTAATCGCCGCCATGAAGATCCGCACCGCTGCCCATTTCCAGAATGACGCGTTTGGTGGTCATGATGCTTCCTTTGTCGCCAATGCAGAAAGGCCGGACGCTATTGCCGCCGCATCGCGAATCATATCACGAATTACATCGCCTGCGGGCTTGATTACTGACGGGTCATTCAACATGCCAGCGATCTGTCCGACGACAGCCTGATGCTGCCCCGTATAGTCCTCATCCTGATGGCGGCCCTGGCGGACAATGCGTTGCAGGCGCTTCAGTTCATCGGCGTCGGCACCGGATGTACGCGCCTCTTCGAATGCACGAATTTCAGGGGTGGCGAAGGCGCGTGTTGTCTTACCGGTCAAGCTCTTGGAGACGATTGTGTCTTCTTCCCGTGTCGCAATGATCTGGCTCGCATACCAATTGCCGCCATTGCTTTCTTCCGTGCAAATAAGGCGCGTGCCCAGTTGCGCGCCCACCGCCCCCATTGCCAATGCGGAAAGGAAACCGCGCGCATCGCCAATGCCGCCTGCTGCGATAACCGGGATTTTCACTGCATCCACAACCATCGGGACCAGCGGCAGCGTCGCAACGCCGCCCACATGGCCGCCCGCTTCTGATCCGGAGGCGACAATGGCGTCTGCGCCTTCAGCCTCCAGCCGCAGTGCATGACGCACAGTCGGCACAACTGGAAGGACTTTGATTCCGGCTTTCCGCAGGTCCCCCACAGCGCGTGGCCCCGGGTCGCCCAAGCCTGTTGTCACCACCGGAATGCCCATATCAATGCAGATCGCTGCCCGCCGCTCCGTAAATTTGGCTCCAAGCGGTGTGATATTCACGCCGAAAGGCTTGGCTGTCATCGCGCGGGTTTCGTTGATTTGGCGGACCAGGTCTTCTTCGCGCTCACCATATGTTGGCAACACGCCGAGCCCGCCTGCTTCCGATACCGCAGCAACAAGCTTTGGCTTGCCCGCACCTTGCATCGCGCCCATGAGAATAGGCAGTTCGATATCGAGCAGATCACACAAAACTGTATGGAACATTCGTGTTCCCCCGGTAGACTTCACACAAAGCAGCATTATAACAGCGGCAGCCCAAGCTCTTAGGATGCTTCAAATCATGCAGCTTTACAATTCGATCAACCAGACGAAAGAAGCTTTCGTTCCGGCAGACCCGAAGCGCGTGACCATGTATGTCTGCGGGCCGACGGTCTATAATTATGCCCATATCGGCAACGCCCGCCCGGCAGTGGTTTTTGACCTGCTGTTCCGTCTGCTCCAACGCAAGTTTGGCGCGGATCACGTGGTGTATGCCCGGAATATCACCGATATTGACGACAAGATGATGGCCGCCGCTGCAGAGCGTGGTGTGAAGATGGCTGAGGTCGCAGCGGAATTCGAAGCCGCATATCTGGAAGATATGTCTGCACTCGGCGTGATGGCACCGACGATGGACCCGCACGCAACCCATCACATCCAGGAAATGATTGATCTGGCAGCCAAGCTGATTGCATCCGGCAATGCCTACGCAGCAGACGGTCATGTGCTGTTCAACGTTCCATCCTTCGCAGAATATGGCGAACTTTCCCGCCGCAGCCGGGACGAGCAGATCGCTGGCGCACGGGTTGATGTCGCTCCTTATAAGCAGGACCCCGCAGACTTCGTGCTTTGGAAGCCATCCCGGCCCGACCAAGAAGGTTGGGACAGCCCCTGGGGCTTTGGCCGACCAGGCTGGCACCTGGAATGCTCTGCCATGGCGGCGGCGCATTTGGGCAAAGTGTTTGATATCCACGGCGGTGGTGCAGACCTGAAATTCCCGCATCACGAAAACGAAATCGCCCAATCCCGCTGCGCCCACGGGACAGACCAGATGGCGCGCTATTGGGTCCACAATGGCTTCGTCAATGTGGACGCTGAAAAGATGTCCAAATCCATCGGCAATGTCCTCTTGGCCCGCGACCTATTGAAGGAAGCACCCGGTGAGGCCATTCGCTGGGCTTTGCTTTCTGCCCAGTATCGCCAGCCGCTGGATTGGACGGATGCGCTGCTAGAACAGGCGAAAACCAATCTGGACCGCATGTACCGTACGCTCGCAGCCTTGCCGAAGCCTGATGCGCCTGCCGATCCACCAGTCGGTGTATTGGCGGCGTTGGAGGACGATCTGAATACGCCAGCAGCGTTTGCAGCCCTGTTCCGAGCAGCCCGCACAGCAAAGACGGCAAAGCATCGCGCCAGCCTGGAAGCGGCAGGTGCTCTACTCGGCGTGCTCGGCCATGACCCAGAAGAATGGCTTGCAGGCGCAGGGGCGGGAGATGTTGACGCAGCAGAAGTCGAGCGCCTAATTGCCGCCCGCGCTGCCGCCCGTAAAGCCAAAGATTTTACCGAGGCGGACCGCATCCGCGACGCAATCACCGCGCTTGGCGTGACCCTTGAAGACGGCGCTGGTGGAACGACCTGGCGGGTTGGCTAACAACCTGGCCCCGTTGCAACTTTTACAGTTTGCCATGCGCGCCTGACAGGCTAGGCTGCGGACATGTTGGATGCCTCCCCCCTGCCTGAAGAAGCCATCGCCGCTGCGCGCGAGAAGCTGACGGACCTCCGCGCCCGCCTGCTTGATCTCACCCTTCGCAACCGGTTCCTGAACTTTACGCACCGGGACGGCGCAAAAACGCAACTTCGCATTGTCGATGAGTTGCCGGACCAGCTGTATGGCCAGCTTGCAGCTGATGGAACCCCCTTCTTCCTCGCTCCCCTTCCAGAGCCAGAGGACGAGCCAGCCGATGAACGCTCCCCCGCCTTCCAAAGCGCGCTGAGCGCTGCCAAGGCAACGGATGAAGACTATCTTTCCGCCATCGACGCGCTGGAGGAAGATGACCCCGACAGCCCAAAGCGCCGGAATGCCGAACGTGCGCTGAAGGACCGGGTGCGCAGCCAAATCGGCATGACGCCATGGACCCATGGCCGTTTGATGTCACGGGCGGAATGGGCCAGAAAAAACAAGATCAGCCCAAGCCATGAACTGCCCTATGCAGGCGACTTGGATCAGGCGGAAAAGCACACCGACAGTGCAATCCAGACCCTGTTGTTTGCTGATGATTTGGATGCGCGCGGACGCAACTTAATCGCAGAGGCGCGGCGCTGGCGGGAAGAAAAAGGCGTTGACGCGCTTTATCTGGCGCTTGGTTTCCTGGAATGGCGGGAAGCGAAAGCCAGCGACCGCGCCCTGCTGGCCCCTCTGCTGCTGATTCCGGTGGGGATTGAACGCAAATCCACACCCAAGGGCACCCGCTTCGAAATCACGATGGGCCAAGGCGGCATTAAAGAAAACGCAGCACTTAGACTGAAGCTTGAGCAAGATTTCGGCATGGCCTTGCCTGAATTCCAAACTGAGGATGAAGCAGAGCCCGGCATAGGCGCTATCACAACGCCGGAAGCTTATTTCGACGCGGTTACGACAATGGCCGCGCAGCGCAAAGACTGGCGTGTTCGCCGGTTCGGCACCTTCGCGCCGTTCACGTTCGGCAATATCGCCATCTTTCATGATCTGGCTCCCGAAAATTGGCCGGGTGACGCAGCCTTAGAGCAACGCCCACTGATTGCGGGACTACTCGGCGGGCGTCAGCTTGGCGCGCTGGGGGACGGCAGCACCGATGACTCACTTCTGGAAGATAGGTCTACAGCCCCTGCGCCATTGGTTATGGATGCGGACGCCAGCCAGTACGCCATCGTCCACGCAGCCGCCATCCATGAGCAAGACTTGGCCGTGCAAGGACCACCTGGCACTGGCAAATCGCAGACGATCGTCAACCTAATCGCCGCTGCATTGCATCAAGGCAAGCGCGTACTGTTTGTGGCAGAGAAGGCTGCTGCATTGGATGTTGTAGCGAAGCGGCTTGAAAGCGTTGGGCTCGGTGAATTCTGCATGGACCTCCACGGGCCAGGTGCCCGGCGGGAAGAAGTTCTGGCGGACTTGAAAGCCCGGATCGACGCAAGCGCCGGGCCTGGAAATGCGGCCCGTCTAAAGCAGGCATTGGATGAAGCCAATCGCTTGAAGACAAGCCTTACGGCTTACGCAAACGCCATCAACACAGAACACGGGTCACTTGGGCTGACGGTTCACGACATCATCTGGAAAGAACAAGCAACCCGCACTATCGACCTACCCACCGCAATTGACGACATCACGCTGGAAGGTGCGGCAGGCATCACGCCCTATGTTGTCGATGAAGCCCATGACTTGCTGAACCGCATTGCGGCGGCGGACCAAAGCTTCCGTGCAGACCACGGCAGCCCAGACGCGCATCCGTGGCGCCCCATCGGCGAGACCACTATTCCGCAGCACCAACGGCAGACCCTCGTCCGGCTTGCGGGCGCTTGGCGGCAAGCGCTGGAGGCGCTGATTGAGACCGAGGCTGGGTGGCGCGGGATCGGCATTGATCCCCCTGCCAGCCTGGCTGCATTGCGCGCCACCGTTCAAAGCGCGGCACAGCTTCCAGCCCCAGACCCGGACCCAGCGGTTGACGCCACGCTCTTCACAACGCTGAACACGCCGGAAGCGCAATCCAAGCTCCGCGAATATCTGGAAGCCGCCGACCATCGCACAAATGCGCTTTCCGTTTTGGCCACAGCCTTTGAAGATGTTGAGGCCGCCAAGGCCCAGAATGGCTTAGCCCCGCTCGCCGCCGCACTCGAAAGCCTGATTGGGGAGAGGCCCGTCAGCGCGCTGAACGGGATCGAGCAACAACGGCTTGCCGAGGCCGCAGCCTGGGACGGCGTGACGGACCATGCCCGGCAGTTCATCCAAGCCATCGGTGTCGAGGAACCGGGCAATAGTGCCACCGCAGGCGCGCTCCGCCGGGCGCTCGCCGCTGCAGCAATCCTCCGCGATACGCCGCCTGCCGCTCTGCTTTGGCGGCTTGCTATCGCTGGTGACCGGGATGCAACTGCAGCCGTTCACCGCGCGATGGCTGAGCGCGATGTCGTTCTTGCAAGCAAGCAGCAACTGGAAACCGAAACGGGCATTAGCCTGGACCACCTGGGCGATGCGCAGGCGATTGCCAATGACCAAGCAAGCTGCCGTGCGGCCGGGTTTATGGCTGGATTGTTCGACAGTAATTTCAAAGCGGCGAGGCTTCGGGCCAGGGGTGCGGGGTGCATTGCGAAAGACAAAGCGACCCTCGTCGAAGCCTTCGGAAAGGCGTTGACCTGCCGCAAGCAAGAAACCGCATTCACAAATGATCCCGCCCATATCCGGCAATTGCACTCCGCTTTTCAAGGGATGGATACAGACTTTGATGGCCTGCTTGCCGCAGCAACGGTCGGCGATGCCATTCGCGCGGCATTTGGCGGTTTTGAGCCAGAGGCGGTATATGCACGCCAAGTCTTGCTGGGTGCGGAGAATGGTCGCTTTGCCGATATTCGCGACGCGGCACGTGGTGCTGACTTCGACACGTTGCAGCAAGCAGCCGAGGCATTGAAAGATGCAGCACCAGCAACGCCTCTCGCAGATATCTCAGACACGATGCGGCAAGACGCAGCCCATACAGCTGGCTTTATCCAGCGTGTGCAAGAGATTGGCCTGCGCCCAGAGGCGACGCCCGCCATGCTTGCTTATGCCACTCAAGCGCAGCCGGTTCTGATGAATGCAGAACGAACCATGGCACCGGAGCAAGCATTCGGTGGCATCACGCCTGATCTACCGGTATTGCAAGCAACCGCTGCACAGGCTGAAGCTGTCCTGACCGCACTCGCCGAAGCGCCATTGCTCCTGAGTGTTCTCTTCTGTGCCGACTACGCCACCGCCCGGGTGAACACCCTGACTGCCGCCAGGCAAACTGCGGCTGCAATGGACCTTGAAAGCAAGCAGCGCCAAGCTTTGGACGAAGCCGGGTTCACTGCGAACGCGTTGTTCGACAAGAAACTCCGCCACTTACACCCATCCGCCTTAGCCCGCGCTGCAGAGGCCACGGAACGCAGCGGCGAAACGGGACTGGATGGCTGGATCGCCTACCGCCGGAACTTGGTAGACGCAGACAAAGCTGGCCTGGCACCGATTGTTCAAGCTTTTCAGACAGAGCAGCGGCCAATGACGGCACTCTGCGATGCCTATGACCGCGCGCTGTATCGAAGCCTGGTAAATGACGCGATGGCCAAGCACCCAGCCTTGGCGGACCACAACGGCGCCCAAGCAGGCGATATTCGCAAGCGGTTCCAAAAAGCAGATCTCGAAACCCAGAGGCTCACCGCTGCCGTAATCGCAGCCAATCTTACTGCCAAGAAAGGCCCGGCGGGCAATGCCGTTGGCAAAGTTGGGACGAAAACTGAGCGTGGGTTGATCGAACATTACGCGCCACAAAAGAAGCCACGCGTGCCACTGCGCCGCCTATTCGCCAAAGCGCCCGAAGCGATCCAGGCGCTAAAGCCTTGCCTGATGCTTTCCCCCGCTACTGTGGCAGAGGTGCTGACGCCCGGTGCGATGACATTCGATCTATTGGTGATCGACGAAGCATCCCAGATGAAGCCCGAATTCGCTATGGGCGCGCTTGCCCGGTCCGCCAAAGCGGTCATCGTTGGCGATGAAATGCAGCTGCCGCCGACAGAATTCTTCAACCGCAGCCGTGACGATGGCGACGACAGTGACGATGAGGATGCAGCAGACGCTGTTCGCCATGAATCCATCCTTGCCCTGGCCAACGCAACTTTGAAACCAGAACGGCAATTGCTCTGGCACTATCGATCCCGCCACGAAAGTTTGATCGCATACTCAAACCAGCAATTTTACGATGAAAAATTGGTGGTATTCCCCGCTGCTCGTGCGCCCAGCGGCGGCAAGCTTGGCGTGTCCTTTGAGCGAATTGAAGGCGCGAAATACACCCCCGGCAGCCGCGTCAACACAGATGAGGCAAACGCCATCGTCACCGCTGCTATTGAACGGATGAAGACGCAGCCAAACCGATCACTCGGGCTCGTCGCCATGAACACGACGCAGCGGGACTATATTCAGGACCGGTTCAACCAGATGTCTGACGGCGACGTGGATGTGCAAAACTACCTGAACTCCTGGCTGGCCGAGGGTTTAGATCCATTCTTCATCAAGAACCTAGAGACGGTGCAGGGCGATGAGCGCGACGCCATTTTGATCTCTGCCACCTATGGGCCAGATCAGAACAACGGTACGGTCATGCAGCGCTTTGGCCCGATCAACGGCGCCCATGGCCACCGACGGCTAAATGTTCTGTTCACTCGCGCCCGGCTGGAGACTGCCGTATTCGCATCCTTGACGGCCAATGATATCCGGGCGGAACCAGGTGCCGCGCCCGGCCTTGTGGCCTTCAAAGGCTTCCTTGCCTATGCCGCCACAGGCACGCTGCCACCCTCTGCCATAACCTCAGGCGAACTCGAAAGCCCGTTTGAGGCCCATGTCGCCAAGCTTCTGGAAGAACGCGGGTTTGAGGTGGAGCCACAGGTTGGCGTCGCCGGCTATAGGATTGACCTTGGCGTCAAACACCCAAGCTTTCCCCACGGCTATATCGCTGGCGTCGAGTGTGATGGTGCCACATACCATTCCGCCGCGTCGGCCCGTGACCGGGATCGCCTCCGCCAGGAAGCATTGGAGCGGCTCGGCTGGACCATCATCCGTGTCTGGTCGACAGATTGATTTGAGAACCCCAAAGGCGAGGTGAACCGCTTGATCGAGCGCCTGGAGGAAGCCGCCCGGTCAGCAGCGCCTTAGACGATGCCCGTCAAACCAATGGCTTGGGTTTCTTCAGGAAGAACACCAGCGGTGCTGCGACGACAGCAACGGCGACGAGGAAAACAAAGTCGTTCAGGAAGCCCATCATCATCGCCTGTTTGCTGACCATTGCTGCTAACGCTGCAATGCCTGCTGCAGTATCCAAGCTCCACGGCAGGGATGATCCAAGCGCTTGCAGCGCCTCATTGCCGTAGTGAATGTGATCCCGCAGTTCCGAATAATTAATTTGTGTCGAGCGCACGAGGATCATCACCACCAGCGATGTGCCAACACTGGCACCAATCGCGCGGATCAATGCGAAAAGTGATGCCCCTTCAACCCTAAGCTCTGGCGCCAAGGTTGAGAATGTCACCGTTGAGAGCGTCACCCACATCACGCCCATGCCAAACCCGTTGAAAATCGTCACCCATATGATTTCATCAAGACCGACCTCTGCCGACCATCCCGTCATCATGTAATTGCTAACCCCAACGCAAATCAGCCCAGTCAGGATCAAATGTTTCGCTTGGAATCGGTCTGCCAAAAATCCGCCAGAGAACATGGCGATCATCGTGCCAACGCCGCGCGCAGATACAACCCAACCTGCCGAAATCACGGGATAGTTCTGAATGTTCTGCAAGAAAATTGGCAGCACAAAAAGGCTGGAAAAGACCGCAATTCCGAAGGCAAAAATCAGGCAGCACCCAATCGCATAATTCCGATCTTTGAAGATCGCGAGGTTCAGATAGGGATTCTTGCCGGTGATGCAGTGCGCGATGAAAATATAGAATGCCAACGCCGCCACGAAGGCTTCCACGATAATTTCTGTGGATTCAAACCAGTCCTGCCGCTCGCCTCGATCAAGCATAAGCTGGAAGGATGACACGGCAATAATCAGCGCTGTGACGCCAATCCAGTCCAAGGGCTGCGGGCGGCTTGGTGTTTTCGGCATGGTAGGGAAGATCGCCAGGAACGCGATGATGCCCATGGGAATGTTCAGCAAAAACAGATAACGCCAACCATAAAATTCCGTCAGCACAGCACCAATGGTTGGGCCGACGACGGGTCCAAGGATCATGCCCATGGACCAGATGCTCATGGCAAACCCATGCTTTTCGCGCGGATATGTATCCAGCATGACAGATTGGGAGATCGGCAGCAGTGGCGCACTCACCAACCCCTGCAGCATCCGATACAGCACCAATTGCCCCAAATCCGCGGCTGACGCGCAGAGCAGGCTGGTGACTGTAAAGCCGGCGATAGAGCAGAGGAACACTGCCCGCCTGCCAATTTTCTGGGAAAGCCACCCTGTTAGCACCGTCCCAACCGCACTTGCGACAACGAAGGCGGTGATTATCCAACCAACTTGATCCGGCGTCGCGGAGAGGTTGCCCTGAATACTCGGCAGCGCCACGTAAGCTGTGCTCATATTTATGGAATGCAGCAATGAGGCCAGCAACACCGGGACCGTAATCATAATACGTTGGGCGCGCGTATAAGGCCCAGATGCTGGAAGCAATGCCATGGGGGTTCAGTTACGGCAGGACGGCAGCATTGTCACGCGCCCGTCTGCTCCTGTACGAATTGAATAACACTATGCATGCAGCCAGAAAGTGATTCCCATCCCATGAGTAAACCCGTTCTCGCCATCGGCCTCGAAGCCGACGACGACCGCCGCGCCATCATCAAGGACGCCCTTGGCGACACTGGCGACGCCGTATATCTGATGGACATGGAAGAGGCTGAGCGGCGCGTCATGATGACAACCGCAGACGCCGTCTTCATCGGCCACACACGGCAATTGCCAGAAGATGGCATTGGCCTTTCTGGCGAGACCTGCAAATTGCTGCAGTTCTATTCAGCTGGCGTTGATTTCCTTCCGCTGAAGCAATTCCCCGAAGATTTACCGATCGCAGGCAATGGCGGAGCTTTCGCAGAACCCATGGCGGAACACGGCCTCGCCATGACACTCGCCGCCGCAAAGCGCCTGTTCATTGAGCATGACAACCTAAAGGCCGGTGAGTTCAATCAGTTTGCGCGCAATAAAATGTTGGCGGGCAGCGTATGCGGCATTCTGGGTTTCGGTGGCATCGGCAAGGCCCAAGCGAAGCTGATGCGTGGCCTCGGCATGAAAATCCACGCCATCAACCGCAGTGGTGCCACTGACGAAGATGTTGATTGGATCGGCACACCCGACCAATTGGAAGAATTCCTCGCCGCATCAGATGTTGTCGTGCTCAGCCTGCCGCTGTCCCAATGGACTGAGAAGCTGTTCAACGCCGAACGCCTATCGCAAATGAAACCAAATGCGATCCTGGTGAATCTGGCCCGAGGCGAAATCATTGACGAAGATGATCTCTACGCGCATCTCCAAGCCAATCCAGACTTCACCGCCTGCATTGACGCCTGGTGGATTGAGCCCGTGCGCCACGGCAAATTTGAGATGGGCCACCCATTCCTGGACCTGCCAAATGTGATCGGCTCACCGCATAATTCAGCCAGCGTTGGCGTATGGCGTGCCGTCGCCGTTCGCCGCGCAATCGCGAATATCGTATTGGCGCTGACAGGTGAGACGCCGCAGCACCTCGTTCGCCCAGAAGAACGGATGCTCTAAGCGATGCTTGCTGGGCTGGTCGAAAAAGCGCGCAGAAATGCTACCCTGCAAAGACTTGGGCGGAACTGCACGGCGGAATTTGTGATCGGAATTGATGATGCGCGGCATCATGTTGTCATCCGGGATGGCCTTGTGGCGGAGGTGCTGGAAGGCCCGTTTAAAATGCGCCCCTACAGCTTTTCCATCACAGCGCCTGCCGCATCCTGGGCTGAATTCTGTAAGCCAAAACCCGCCCCTGGCTTCAATGACGTGTTTGCCATGACCAGCTATGGCCACGCCCTGCTTGAGGGCGATAGCGCAGTGTTCCTAGCGCATCTCCGCTTCTTCAAGGACATTCTGGCGCTGTTGCGGGAGGACGCGTGATGCCTGTCGCGATCGAACCGATCACTGGCCGCTACGCCCATATCGACATTATGGGCGAGACCTATCGGATTTACTTTGAGGAAGCGGGTGAAGGCACACCGCTCATCTGCCTTCACACTGCCGGGGCTCACTCCAGCCAGTTCAGGCACCTGATGTGCGATGAAGCCATCACAAGCCGCTACCGCGTGATCGCGTTTGACCTGCCATGGCACGGCAAGTCCAATCCGCCCGTTGGCTGGCAGGACATGGAATACAAGCTGACAGCGGATTTCTATGCCGCCGCCACAATCGCCTTTGCAGATGCGCTGGAGTTGGACAGACCTGTTGTCATGGGCTGCTCCATGGGCGGTCGCTTGGTCGTCCGTCTCGCGCGAGAACACGGACAGAGATTCCGCGCCGCTATTGGGCTTGAAGGATCAAACCGCCCCTCCCCTTGGTGGGATAATTCCTGGCTGGATAATGACGTATTCGCCCGCGGTGATTTCTGCGCGGCACTCGTGTCTGGCCTTGCCTCACCCCATAGCCCAGCTGAATTCCGCCATGAGACGCTTTGGCACTATCACCAGAGCGGATCAGATGTATTCAAAGGCGACATGCACTTCTTTCGCACCGACAGCCAGTTCGAGGCGGATGGTGCTGCGGTAGATCCAAGCGCCTGCAAAGTCTTCCTGATGACTGGCGAGTATGACTATTCCTGCACGCCCGCTGACACAGAACGCACCGCCAAAACGATCCCCGGCGCGGAAGCGATCATCATGCGCGAAATGGGCCATTTCCCCATGAGCGAGCACCCCGAACGGTTCCGGGAATATATTCTACCAGTGCTGGATCAGATCGCAGGGATGGGCGACTAACGCGGTAGCCGAGATCTAGGATTCGTATTGGATCAGCGATTCCACAGGGATATCGACTTTGCTACGGCCATCCAGGAAGCTGAGCTCGATGATGCAGGCAGCGCCCGCAACCTCTGCGCCAACATCCTGCAGCAGATCGACGGACGCCGCTAAAGTACCGCCAGTTGCCAGCAAGTCATCCAATATGACAACCCGGTCGCCTGGCTTTATGGCATCCGCCTGAATTTCAATAATGTCAGAACCGTATTCCAGCGCGTATTCGTGAGATATGACCGCACCCGGCAGTTTTCCTTGCTTGCGGATCATCACGAAGCCAAGGCCAAGCTCCAATGCCAAGGGCGCTGCTGTCAAAAATCCGCGGGATTCAATGCCTGCCAGTTTGGTGGGTTTCCATGGGCCAACAATCTCGGCCAACTGCTCGACAGCTGTCGCCCAGGCTTCGGCATGGGAGAGGAGCGTCGAGATGTCGTAGAAGAGAATGCCAGGTTTCGGAAAATCAGGTATTGCGCGGATGTGATCTTTTAAGTTCATGATACGCCTTACTGGAGCTGGAACGGGCGGAAGTTTATGGACCGCGAAACCGTTCCGCAATCAATGTCTTGAGGATCCTGCCATGAACAAACCACTGCCGAGTGAAGCAAGCGCAGTTATCGTTGGCGGCGGGATCGCGGGCCTGAGTACGGCCTATCACCTGGCGAAGCAAGGCTGGAAAGATGTCGTGCTGCTGGAACGCAAGCAATTGGCCTCTGGCACCACATGGCATGCAGCGGGATTGGTGCGCTCCAATATTGGCTCGGCGGCGCTTTCCAAGATCGCCATGCACTCACAGCCGCTGTTCAAGGAACTGGAAGATTTCACCGGCCAAGCGACCGGTTTCAAACAAAATGGCAGCCTTGGCATTGCCGATAATCCTGCGCGCTTTGAAGAACATTCCCGTGCCGCTGATTTCGCCGCTGCCCTAGGTGTTGAAGCCCATATGGTCGACGCCGCAGAAGCTGGCCGCCGCTGGCCCTTCCTGGAAACGGGGGACCTGCTGGGTGCGCTTTGGTATCCGACAGATGGGCAGGTAAACCCGCTCGATTACGCAATGGCGCTGGCAAAGGGAGCGCGCGAGCTTGGCGTTCAAATCTTCGAGAATGTGAAGGCGACTGGGCTGCAAACATCACGAGGCCGTATTTCAGGCGTGGAGACGGCCGAGGGTGTCATTGCAACGCCCATCGCTGTGAATGCTGCTGGCATGTGGGCGCGGGAATTCGGCGCGCTCGGGCAGACACCAGTGCCAGTACAAGCCTGCGAACATTTCTACGTGGTGACGGAAGCCATACCGGACCTGCCAAGCGATCTCCCAGTTCTGCGCGATATGGACGGCTGCGCCTACTACAAGGAAGACGCGGGCAAACTGCTGCTCGGCGCATTCGAGCCACACGCCAAGCCTTGGGGCATGGATGGCATTCCGGAAGACTTCTGCTTCGATGAACTGCCGGAAGATTTCGACCACTTCATGCCAATCCTAGAACACGCCATGCGCCGCGTCCCCGTGATGGGCGAGATTGGCTTGCGCAAATTCTTCAATGGCCCTGAAGGCTTCACGCCTGACCAGGGCTACTATCTTGGTGAGGCACCGGACCTTCGGGGCTTCTTTGTGCTGGCGGGTTTCAATTCCATCGGCGTTCAATCTGGCGGTGGTGCGGGCAAGGCACTGGCGGAATGGATTGAAGCGGGCGATATGCCCTTCGATCTATCACCCGTCGATCTTGCCCGGGCTGGGGAATTTCAAACAAAGCCCGATTACTTAATCCCCCGCGTTTCAGAGGCACTAGGCATGCTGTACGCGATGCACTGGCCGCACCGGCAGTTCAACACGAGCCGGGATGCCGTTCTGTCGCCCCTGCACGCTGAAACCAAGGCTGCCGGGGCCGCTTATGGCGAAGTGGCGGGTTGGGAGCGACCGAATTGGTACGCTAATCCAGGCCAAGAACCAGCATATGAGTATAGCTTTGGCCGCCAGAATTGGTTCGAAAATTCCGCTGCAGAACACAGAAACGTCCGCAACCACGCGGGCCTTTTCGACCAATCATCCTTCGGCAAGTTCACAGTATCCGGCAAGGATGCCTTAGGCGCATTGGAGCGGCTTTCCGCCAACAAGATCGATGTCGCTGAGGGCCGGGTTGTCTATACGCAATGGCTGAATGACTGGGGTGGCATTGAGGCGGACCTGACCATCACCCGCACTAGCCAGACGAACTTCACGATCATCACCGGCGCTGGCGTCACCCGCCGCGACCTGACCCGCCTTCGCCGTATCGCCAGCGGGTTCGCGGATGTGCTGATCACGGATGTGAGCCTAGACCGCGCCGTCATCGGTTTGATGGGGCCAATGGCAAGAGACATTCTGCAGCCCCTCGCAGAAACAGACCTAGCCCATGCCGCATTCCGCTTCGCCCGCGCCAAAGAGACCAGTGTCGCGGGCGTGCCTGCGCGCCTTACCCGCATCACCTATATGGGGGAATTGGGATGGGAGATTTCCTGCGCCGCCAAGGATGCCGTTACTATCTGGCGCGCCCTTGCGTCCGCTGGCGCCAAACCCGCCGGCATGCACGCCATGGACAGCTTGCGCATTGAGAAAGGCTACCGCCATTGGGGCCATGACATCAGCCCCGAGGATAATCCGTTCGAAGCCGGGCTGGATTTCGTCGTGAAGCTAGATAAGCCTGCTGAATTCATCGGCCAAGCAGCCCTAGCCGCGAAGAAAGATAGCCCTCTCACGCGCCGCCTAGTGGCTTTCAAGCTCCAGCGGCCAGAACCGATACTCGTTGGCCATGAGCCGATATACCGGAACGGCAACGTTACAGGCTTCATAACGTCTGCCGCATATGGGCACACAGTTGGTGGCGCGGTCGGCCTTGGCTATGTGACTTGCGAAGATGCAACGGATGCGGAAAAACTGTTCTCCGCCAAGTTCGAGATCGTCGTTGCTGGCAAAAGCATCCCGGCAGACGCCGCACTCAATGCACTGCACGACCCGGCCAATAGCCATATGCGCGCCTAATTTTTGGCGGCAACAGATCGGCCCAAACGCGTCAATGCCGCAGCGAGCCGGTCAGACTCAACGCCGGAGGCCTTAACGGCCAAAGCTTCGGCTTTAGGGTGATTTTCCGGGATTGGCTTTGGCGGCATTTGGCGCGCCTGTCGGCGCGGCGGAACGCCCGGCGCTATTCGAATACGGCCAACGGCCCCGGCACCCAGATAGCCATTCACCCGTTCGATGAGGCGCGGTCCGTCATGCTGTAGAACCAATGCTGCACCCGCAGCCGCCTTCACTGCCAGGACGCCGGGGCGGCCATTGCGCGCAGGATCGAACCGGTCTGGCCATGCGATATCCGCAAAATCTGGGCCCGCAATATCCGTCCAATCCCGCTTCAATGCGGCCAAACCCTTAGCAGACCGGGCGGCAGGAGCCCGCTTCAACATGCGGCCAAGCGTGCTGGCGATTGATTGCGGTGCATAGGTGCGGCGGCGCTCTTCGCTGGGCCTGATGCCTGGCGGCTGCGCCTTCTTGTTGTCGCCCTTCGCCATCGCCGCCAGTATCCATTCCTATGATGACCGAGTCGCCCGCTAAAGCCCTGCTTGACTGGTATGATGTGAGCCGCCGCGACTTGCCGTGGCGCGCGCATCCAGGTGCTGCTGCTAATCCATACCACGTCTGGCTGAGCGAGGTCATGCTGCAGCAAACGACCGTCGCCGCCGTCGCGCCCCGCTTTCAACGGTTCCTGGATCGGTGGCCAACAGTATCGGACCTTGCCGCCGCACCAGATGAAGATGTGATGGCAGAATGGGCAGGCCTTGGCTACTACGCCCGCGCCCGCAACCTGCTGAAATGCGCCCGCGTTGTGGCCGCAGACCATAGTGGGCAGTTTCCATCCACTGAAACAGAATTAGCGACATTGCCCGGCATTGGCGGCTACACTGCGGCTGCCGTCGCTGCCATCGCCTTCGGCCAGAACGCGACGCCTGTGGACGGGAATATTGAACGGGTGACGGCCCGGTTGTTCCACATCAACACCCCACTCCCCGCCGCCAAGCCAGAGATCAAGGCAAGGGCAGTATCAATCACCCCGCCGGACCGCGCAGGCGATTTCGCGCAGGCGATGATGGATTTGGGGGCTACCATCTGCCTGCCCCGCCAACCCCGCTGCCTTGCCTGCCCGATTCAAGCGTTCTGCCAAGCCCACAAAGCCGGTATTGCTGCGGATCTGCCGAAGAAAGCGCCGAAGAAGATAAAGCCCCTTCGCCAAGGCAGAGCCTATTGGTTGGAACGCGCAGATGGCCAAGTGCTGCTACGCCGTAGAAAGCCAAAGGGCCTGCTGGGCGCCATGGTCGAGCTGCCCTCATTCGGTTGGTCAGACGATGAAGCACCCGCAAGTATTGCGAAGCTCGCCACTGAATGGATCGCCGTCACCCCACCAGTGACGCATGTGTTCACCCATTTCAGGTTGGAGCTCTCAGTCTTCTGTGGCCGTATCCATGACGCCGCGCCGCCCGAAGACTGCTTTTGGCGGCCAGTGGATCAGCTAGGCGATATTGGCCTGCCCAGCGTCATGCAAAAGGCCGCCAAAGCCGCAATTATGGGCGATTGAGGTAGTCCGTCAGCCGATCCATCGCCGTGTTCAGAACCTCCGGCGAGGACGCGAAACAAAGGCGGATCCAACCTTCACCATTCGGGCCAAATGAGCGACCGGGGGCCACGCCGACCTTCGTATCCCGGTAAAGTTGCTTCGACCATTCCAGGCTGTCCGTCATGCCTTCCACCTGGAAGAACGCATAAAACGCGGCAACAGGCGGTGCCATGACGATACGTGGATGGGCAGAGAGTGCGGGCGTCACGATGTCCCGACCAACGCGGCACAGCTCCCGAATTTCAGCCACCAGCGGCTCACCTTCGGTAACGGCTGTGACAGCGGCGTGCTGCAAGAACGGCTGCACGGAACTGGTGCTGTATTCGATCAGCTCCGCCAGAACTTCACTGATCCAAGGTGGATGGGTCAACCAACCAACGCGCCAGCCAGTCATCGCCCAGCTTTTGGAGAAGCTGTTGACCACAACAACGGCATCATCTTCCTCAGCGATATCCAGGAATGACGGGGCTACGGCCCGGTCATAGACAAGCCGGGCGTAGACTTCATCCGCCATCACCCAGATGCCGCGCGCCCTGGCAAAATCCAGAATGGCCTGCTGCTCATCACGCTCCAGCATCCAGCCAGTTGGGTTGCCAGGAGAGTTCACGAAAATCAGCCGCGTAGAATCATCACACGCCGCAAACAGTGCTTCCAGATCAAGCCGCCACACGCCGTTTTCGTTGTTCAGGCTAACAACCCGCGGCTCTGCACCAACAACCCGTACCGTCGCTTCCGCATTTGGCCAGACCGGACCAACCACAACGGCATTGTCGCCCGCCGCCAGGATCGCCTGCATTGCCACCAGAATGCCATGCATGCCGGAGGACGTGACCGTCACCCGCTCAATATCCACCGTCTGGCTGTAGATGCTGCTCATATAATCCGCGAGCGCTGTGCGGAGTTCGGGCGTACCGCGCTTGTGGCTATAGAAGGTCTGCCCCGCCCGCATGGCCTCGTAAGCCGCATCACAGATAAACGCTGGCGTGGGCATATCGCCTTCACCGTACCAGAGCGCAATTGCATCTGGGTCCCCCATGCCAAGGCGCGCGACTTCCCCGATCAGCTGCGCTTCAGCATCTGTCAGCACTTTACGAAGCCGGGCCAGACCGGGCGCGTTCATGGGGCCGCGTGCCAAAGGCAGCGGCAGACTATTGGTGCTCATAATGGGCTCAGGCTTTCTGTACAGCTATTCGCGATAGCTTGGGTCTTGGCGATCGAGCGAACGGAGCAGGCCCGGCCATGCCCGGTCGCCCTTTGGCACATCACCCGGTGCGCCGTGCTTGCCAAGACTGTCGATAGCGTCCTGGTCTGGCACGATGTAATCCTGACCGGAGGCCAGCACGTCCACCTGAATTTTGCAGCTCATTTCCATGTAATACAGGTAATGGAAGGCTTCAGCGGCAGTGCGCCCGCAGCCGAGCAGGCCGTGATTGCGCATCAGCATCAGATATTTGTCACCGATATCCCGGCCAAGGCGCTCGCATTCCTCGTCATCATTCGTGACCTGGGCATAGTCGTGATAGGCGACCTGCTCCAGAACGATGTTGGAATGTTGCGACAATGGCAGCAGGCCGCATTTCATCGCTGATACAGCCGCACCGGCGCGACTATGGGTATGCAGCACGAAATTGATTTCAGGCCGCGCTTTCAGCACTGCCGTATGGATCAGGTGGCCTGCCTGATTGTACTCACCACCGGGCGGGTCAATGACATTGCCGTCATAGTCCGCCTTGATCAGAGAGGACGCCGTGATTTCGTCAAAGAACATGCCGTACGGATTGATCAGATAATTTCCGTCCTCTCCCGGCACGCGCGCGGAGATGTGAGTGTAGATCAGATCCGTCCAGCCATATTTTACGAACAGCCGATAAAGGGCGGCCAGATCAACCCTGGTCTGCCATTCGGCTTCGGACATGGTGCTATCAACGGCTTTAAGCGCTGGTTGTGCGGGAGGGGTCATGGCGATTTCTCCTATAGTTTCTGTTTAATGGCGACGACATTGCGGGAACGCGTGACACGGCCTTCCCAGACCCTATCAAATTCTGCAATGAGCGCGGTTATGGCATCTGATCCGGTTGCCGCTTCCGCATGGGCCAGATCAGGGAATTCGTAGAAGGCGAAATGGGCGTTGTCTTCGGTTTCGCACCAGCCGCGTTCAGCGTTCTGCACATTGAAGGCCGCTTTGGCGTCAGGCAGGTGCTCTGTCTCATACCAATGATCGAAGGCGTCCCGGTCCGCGGCAGATACTTCGGCGCGGACGATTAGATATGCAGTCATGATGAGAAGCCCTTTGCGACATGGCGGACAGCGCACCTATTCAATCAGCGACGCGCGCATTTGTGAAGCCGTGCGCATTTGCGAAACGGCCCATGGCTTGCGATTCCTCTCCGGTTGGGCCATTCCCTTGCACTTGCGTGTTCGCTGCTGATCACCCTTCAGCATGAACGGCTTGGGACGCACCCCTGCAATGCGATTTAATGGAGATATCCAATGCGTAAATTCGCCCGTGTTCTGATCCTTCCCTTGGCTTTGATGGCTGCAAGCCCAGCAGCCCATGCCCAAAGCATTTTCAAGGATGCAGGATCAATCCTTAAAACGATATCCGTCAGGTAAAACTCACCCTTGGCATTGTCATCGCCAACTTGGCGGAGAAGGTCGAAGAGCACAGCGCCATCAACCAGCATGACGCCAGAATTCCAGAGCGGTGCCGCGCGCTCCTCGGCGTTCGCGTCTTTG
>CALLKY010000124.1 GCA_938083135.1 uncultured Alphaproteobacteria bacterium
AAGGCAGCACGACCATCAGCGCCCGGATTGTTGGTTTTCGGTTCGGCCTGCGCGTCCACCAACACGCCGCCAGTCATGCCGAATAGAAGCAGCCAGGCCAGAACAGTCGATCTCAGCAACAAGCGCCTATTCCTTCAAAGCTTCAGCGATATATTGAAGACACTTGCCGCGATGGGAGATTGTCGCAACTAAATCGATTGCTATTCTGCAGAGTATCTTCCAGGTCGTCTGCATAAATTCCATTAAACCCGCGCCATATTATATAGTGATCCACTCGCATATTGCGGCGTGCTTTTTTAATAGATGCCAGCTTCGCCATTTGCTTTTGTAGCTCATCTATCAGCCCTAGATCTTGTTCATCTGGAAATTGCAACCGCACGCGGATTCGGAGTTCGTCTTTCAAATGTTCGATAAATTCCAGCGCAGCAGCGTTATTGGTCCGTTCGAGCTTTGAGACCTCTGCCCAGAAGAGTGCCATCGCGATATCCTCACGAAAGCCTCGCGCTGTTAAAAGCGCCAGCGCCATTCGGTGTGCAGCGTCTGGATGACCATAACGGGCGGCGCGTTCCACCCACAGCGCAGCCACGCAGGTATTGGGCGGGACCGCACCGCCAAACATAATTGCATCCGCAAATAGAAGCTGCGCTTGGGCGACATTATCAACCGCCATTAGGCTCCAGACTCATAACCAGTAACTGACGGTGGCTGCAATGCATACAGCCGCCAAGAAGTTGGTGGCTGATCTGTCGTATCTGGTAGCGATACGTCTGAAGTCTTTGAGGCGTCCGAACATGCGTTCGATGGCGTTCCGGCCACGATAGAGTGCGGGTGAGAAACAGGGTTTCCAGCGTCGATTGCGCTTTGGCGGGATGTTGGGAGCTACTCCAATTGCTTCAATCCGGCGGCGCAGTCGGTCGCTGTCATAGCCTTTGTCGCCGTGCAGGAGATTAACGGCGGGCATTGCCGCCAACAGCGCTTCCGCAGCGATGCAATCCGCGACCTGGCCTCCGGTCAGGTGAAAGGCGACAGGACGGCATTCCAGATCAACAAGAGCATGGATTTTGGTGGTGCGTCCGCCGCGCGAACGGCCTATGGCCTGGGCGCACTTCCCCCTTTTCCGCCAGAAGCGCTGCGGTGCGCCTTCACCGCCGTACTGTCGATCAACAATTCCGCTGGCGGGCCGCCCGCAGACGCCAATGCATGGAAAACGTCTTGCCAAACGCCTTTATCTGACCAGCGCACAAACCGATTATAGAGCGTCTTCTTTGGACCATAGACCGATGGCGCATCTACCCAGCGCCCGCCTGACTTCAATACATGCACGATCCCGCTGATGACCCTCTGGTCATCCACGCGCGGCACCCCACGCGGCTTATTCGGAAGCAGTGGCGACAACTGAGCGAACTGCGCGTCCGTCAGCCAGAAATAGTGATCCGTCATCTCTAGCCCCCCTACATATTGGGGAAACTGAATCATATCTCAAGCTATATGGGAACCCCTTTTATGGGTCTGGAGCCTAAGACAAGCCCCTTCATCAATGACGCCGTCACCCGGTCTTCCGGTTGAGGGCGCGCGGCACCAGGTGGGCGGGCGTCACAAGGGGCGAGACTACGTTGCAATAGGCCAGACGCAATATCCCGGTCATTCCAGAGAAAGGCTGGCACAAGAAAACTCTCAGCGGGTGGTATTGTTGCAAGGTCGCCCTCTCCCACGATAAAATCGACATCGGCCTGGGTCAGGTTGTGTGGCTGATCAGCTGGCTTCACGGGCCTTTCAAACGGGTCTGCAAGAAGCGCGGGGGCATTGGCCTTATCAGCAAACCCGGCCCAAAGTGCGGCCAACCGCTCATCCCGTTTGACGCCCCAGCCGCGGCGATAGGCCCTGGCCATCCGCCGCATCGCCAGGCCGTCCCCCATCCGGGCCGCATGATCGTAACAGACGAGCGCCGCGCATTCGTCCCGCCCACCTGGAGCACTGGTGTCTGGCGCATGACCACCGGAATAGATGTCCCCCATAAGCCGGTGCGCTTCAACATCTTCGCCAAGGGCAGCTTCGGCCAGCAATGGCGCGGCTTTAGCGAAATCACCAGCCGCAAGAGCCGCGCGGCCAACGGCACCCGGATTGGGGGTTTTCGGATCTGCATAGGACTGCGCCCCTGCACTGTCAGACATGCTGAGCAGAAACCCGCAGACCAGCGCTATCGACCTCAACAGCATGCGCATGCTGCTCCATCCTTCTAGGATCATTGCCGCACTAATTAGCACAACCCCAGCGTTATGTGGCAGATGGCAACCGAAGTGTTACGCGGAGGCCGGGAGAGGCGTCTTCAGCGGTGATTTCTGCATTATGCATCTGGGCGACAGCGCGGACGAGCGATAGGCCGAGACCCGCGCCCGGTTTGCCGCGATCCGCTTCTAGGCGCACGAACCGGTCAAAAATCCGCCCGCGCTCCGCCTCGGGTACGCCGGGGCCATTGTCTGCGATAGAAAGTTCTGCATAGCCGCCTGCTGTTATGGCGCTTACCCGAACAGCACCGCCTTTTGGGGTATATTTGATGGCGTTATCGATCAAATTGGCCAGCGCCTGGGCCAGCAGCCGCCTGTCCCCAATCACCATCGCCGCACCGGGTTCCGCTTCGGCCAAAAGCGTGATGTCAGCATCTTCTGCGACAGGTTCATAGAGCTCAGTCACATCCGCCACGATGTCCGACAGGTCTATAATATCGCTCGGCCCAGCATCCGCCGCCCCCTCCAGCCGGGCAATATCCAAGAGCGCATTGAAGGTGCCGAGCAGTGCATCGGCATCCTGCAAAGTGCGCTCAAGCGCTTCGCGATAAGCCTCCGGCTCAGCATCGCTCATCAGTGTGACTTCGGCCCGGGCGCGGAGCCGGTTCAACGGCGTGCGCAGATCATGGGCGATATTATCTGAGACCTGGCGGACAGCCGTCATCAGATTTTCGATCCGGTCCAGCATGGCATTCAAGCTAGCGGCAAGGCGGTCCAATTCATCGCCTGAACCATTAACCGGCACCCGGCGGGAAAGGTCGCCCGCCATGATCTGCTGGCTGGCGGCACCCATCGCATCAATCCGGCGGAGCGTCGAGCGCGTTACCAGCAGGCCACCAACCAAGCCAAACGCCAGGATACCGCCACCCGCCCACCAGAAAGCTGATTGAATGAGGCCGACCAGCTCATCTCGCTGCTGCACATCCCGGCCGACCAGCAGGCGGAACCCGCCCGCGATATCAATCTTGCGGGCGCGGGCGCGGCGCCGCTCTGTCTTGCCGGAAACCGCTAGGTCGTATTCGAAATCCATCCAACCGCCCGGCATTATATTCGCCGTTGGCCAGCCGTTGATATTACCAGCAAGCGGGCGCTCTTCCGGATTCATCAGCATGTACAAGCTTTGGCTTTGTTTCCCAGACCGCTCCGCCACAACTTGCCTCAGGCCCGGAATACCCAACAAGCGGTAGCGTTCATTCAGGCCCTGCAGTTCGGCTGCGATCGTCTCGTCAATCTGCTGCGCCGTAAACCCAGCACTCCGCCAGTACACAAGCCCGAGCAGTCCAGCCGATGAGACGCCGAAGATCAGCAGATAGAACGCAGCCAGCCGGAACGCCGTACTGCGAATAAGCTTGCGAAGCCCCCCCATCGGCTAGGCAGTGGTGGGGTGTGGACGGGCGACGTGCGGCCAAAATACAGCTTTATGGCAAGCACCCCCCTCACCCTGCCCTCTCCCCCCACTGGGGGGAGAGGGTTCCAAAAGAGAAACAGATCGTGAGGGTCCCCTCGCCCCCCAGTGGGGGGAGAGGGAACAGGGTGAGGGGGGAGACCTGCAAGAAATCAGATAATCTGCCTGCACACCTTCCTGGCAAGTCACCAATTCCATCACCCAGCTTCACTCAACCGATATCCCGCACCCCGCACAGTGTGGAGTAGCGGCGCGTCGAAGCCTTTGTCGATCTTGCCGCGCAGACGGCTGATATGGACGTCGATGACATTGGTTTGTGGGTCGAAATTATATTCCCACACGTTTTCCAGCAGCATCGTGCGCGTGACCACCCGGTCCGCATTGCGGGCCAGATATTCCAGCAGTTTGAATTCGCGGGGCTGCAGATCAATCCTCTCGCCAGCGCGGTTGACGCGCCGGCCCAGAAGGTCAATCTCCAGATCCCCGACCTTAATTTCCGTTTGCGGTTCATCCCCCCGGCGCCGGGCCAGGGTTTCGATCCGGGCGAGCAGTTCGGCGAAGGCATAGGGCTTCACCAAGTAATCATCGCCGCCAGCGCGCAGGCCCTTCACCCGGTCATCGACCTGGCCGAGTGCTGAGAGAAACAGGATCGGCGTGGCATCCCCTTTGGCGCGCAGCGTTTCAGCGGCGGCCAGGCCATCCATGCCCGGCAACATCCGGTCCAGCACGATCACGTCATAGGCCGTTTCAGCCATGATGAGGCCGGTTTCAGCGTCAATCGCATGGTCGGCCACATGGCCGTGTTCGCTCAGCCCCTTGACCATATAGGCTGCGGCTTCGGCATCATCTTCAATCACCAGAACCCGCATGGTTCTTCTCCCCAAAATGCGGCGCGGGCGGGACCGGGCGCTACGGCTGACCCCGCCCTGATACTATATCAGCGCCGGTTAACCTTTCTTGAGGGTCGCAGCGACGAAGCGATCATTGCCGTTTTGGCGAACCAGCAAAAGCACGGCACTCCGCCCAGATTTCTCGGCTTTGGCGATGGCGGCAGCGGCAGCGCTTGGGCTTTTCACAGGCTCCCCAGCGACAGCCAACAGCACGGCGCCGGGCTCAACGCCTTTCTCCACCAGCGGGCTGTCCCGCTCAATATCCGTGATCAGAACGCCATCCGTATCCGCATCCACCCCTGCCGCGCGGCGGGAGGCAGCGTCGAGCGGGGCCAACGTCAGCCCCAGTGCACCAGATGTCCGTTCCGGCCCGCGGTTATTGGTGGCAGCCAGTGTTTTTTCATCTGGCAAACGCCCAATCTTCACGTTGATCGTGCGCATCCGGCCATCCCGCCAGACTTTGATTTTAGCCGTGCTGTCGGGGCGCACACCCGCCACGACGCGCGGCAGTTCTGGCATTTCTTCAATGCGCTCGCCGTTCACGTCCAGGATCACATCACCGATTTTCAGGCCGGCCTTGTCTGCTGGCCCGCCTTCAGCAACGCCCGCAACAATCGCCCCCTCAGCCTTATCCAGCCCAACGCCAGACGCGATATCGTCGCTGACATTCTGGATGGATACGCCCAGCCATCCACGCTCAACCGTGCCGCCATCCTTCAGCTGCGCGATCACCGTTTTGGCAAGGTTGGACGGGATTGCGAACCCAATGCCAACGCTACCGCCGGTGGGGGAGAAGATCGCCGTGTTCACGCCAATCACTTCGCCAGACAAATTGAACGCTGGGCCACCTGAATTGCCTTTGTTGATGGGCGCATCGATCTGCAGGAAATCATCATAAGGGCCCGCGCCGATGGACCGCCCACGGGCCGAAATAATCCCGGTCGTGACGGTATGATCCAGCCCAAACGGGTTGCCCACTGCCACAATCCAATCGCCCACTTCAGAGCGGTCACTATCGCCGAACGCCACATAGGGGAAGGCTTTCTTGCGATCTACTTTCAGCAGCGCCAAGTCTGTGCGGCTATCCGTACCGACCAGTTTTGCGTCCAGCTTCGATCCATCCTTCATGGTGACGAGGATCTTCTCAGCCCCCGCAATCACATGGTTATTGGTGACGATATGCCCCTCCGCATCCACAAAGAAGCCGGAGCCGAGGCCCGTGGTTGGGCGGGACGGGCGGCGCCCGTTCGGAATGCGGTCTCCAAAGAACCGCTCCATGAACTCGCGCATGCCGGGGGGCATATCTTCCAGGCTGGGGGCTTTTGAGGATGCAGCCGGGTCCCGCTGTGTCACCTCAATATGCACCACAGCAGGGGCGACCGCCTTCACGACGGGGGAAAAACTGGCCGGGCCGCTGGCAGGCACAATCGCCTGGGCATGGGCCGCACCTGGGGCAGGTGCCCCCATGCTTGGCGGCAACAAGGCGGCACCCGCTGCCAGACCAAGCGCCATCAACGACACCATGCCAAGCCGCTTCGCGCGGACGGCATGTTTGCGCGGCGCATCCGGCATGTATTGGCTGCGCAGGTCAGAATTTGATTTTGGTGGCGTCTGCATGGCGAACCTATCCTCAATGCTGTGTTCAAAGACCCTCAGGCCCCTGTGTCTGACCCCTATATAGGTACGCCAGACTAACTAAGCCCTCTCACCCGCATGAAATCTTCGTAATGTGGCGAGATTTTGGATGGGTTTAGTGATGGGTGCTGCATTCTATAGGGTTGAGGCCCGTAATACCGCACGGTCTCTCGGCGTTTGCTGGGCAAAAGCCTGCCGGTCTAATGAGGGATTGGGGGGTGCGTCCGCCTTTTGCTTTGCAAAAGGCGCTGGTGCTGCCGCGGGGAATTGAACCCCGGACCTCTCCCTTACCAAGGGAGAATTAACATCATGATATCTATGCTTTAGTGGTAAATTTCAATTATATCACGCTATTTTCACGCTTGGTTGGCTCGATACGCGGTGTTGCTGACGTTGGCGCGCCCTCCCCCGAAGGATCACCAAGTCCACCAATTACCTGAGTTCTCACACAACCCTGCAACACCATTGCGGTAATTTGACGTAATTGCATCTTGAAGTACGACTAACCCTTCAGTGCATGAAGCTGTGAACTCGCTGAGCAATGCGCTTAAATTACAAACGGCAGTGCGGAACGACCGAGGAAGGGGCGCATGACTGAAGTTCATCCGCCAATTAACTAAGCCCGCATTTCCCAGATGATCGGTAATTTTCACCCCACCTCACCATGAATTAGATATAATATTCAGTCTGTTGGAATGGTTCGAGGGCAACTTCAATGCGGACCCCAGAGGGTGAAGCCAATCTGTCGCCTCTGCG
>CALLKY010000125.1 GCA_938083135.1 uncultured Alphaproteobacteria bacterium
TGTCTTTACGCGAATATCTTCTTCCAAATTTCGGGTACCCATCCGCGCATCTGCCTTGGTCACGCGCACATCAACAATTTGGGCGCGCTCGCCAGGGGGCAAAATCGGCTTAGTTGTACAATTCGCCAAGGCGAATCCAGCGAAGAAAAAGGCGATGAACTTTATAGCGCGCATATCGAGTGACCCTAAATTGAAGAAGCTACGGTATTGGGCGGCGATATTAAATCAACTAACCAGAAGTTCCAACATGGCCGAGCGCCCCCATGCAGCCCCATACCCCCCGCCACCCGGCGTTTCGATGATGAACACGTCGCCTGGGATCATTTCTGTTTTGTCAGCGCCGTCATAAAGCAATGCGCCGAGCATTAGGAGGCTGGGCAGGCGCGGCTTGTATAAGCGCGCAATGACTGGCGCAATCCTGCTTCGCCGCCACCGGATGCTGCGGGAAAGCCAAAACTGGCGACTAGCGCTTCCTGCCGATCCAGAAATTGCGCATCTATCCGCCGCGCCTCAGCCCAAGCGCGTAATGCGCCCTCTACATCGCCAATATCGCACAGGATATCCGCAGCATGGGTTTGATAGCGCGGGTCCGCGCCATTTACAGTCAGCACTTCACGGACGTTCTTCTTGGTCGCATCTTTTTCGCCAGCCCACCCATATATGCGCGCTGTCGCCAGTCGACCGTAATCGACCTGCCAGACACTCGTTGTCGCCATCGAAAGCGAAAGAACGCCGGGCGCGACATCTCCACGACGAATGTAGAGCAAGCCTCTGCTAATCAAGGCCTCCATATAAGATCGGCGTCTTTCCAGCGCTTTCTCGATGGCGAGGCCAGCTTCCGGCAATCGGTCGAGCGCAAGAAGCGCATTTCCACGACCAGTGAGCGCAGCAGGATTACCCGGCCTAAGCTTCAAGGCTTGGTTAAAATCAACCAATGCGGCCTCAGCATTTCCAAGTTTGAGTTTGGCGCGCCCGCGATGAATGTAAGCAGGATAGGTCTTCGGATCACCGGATATCGCCAGATCGTAATGAGGCAGCGCGTCCGCATATTGCCGGTAACTGGCCAGCGCAAGCCCAAGATGCATGCGAACCTGCGCGGTATCTCTGCCATTTGAAATAGCTTGTTTGAAATCTTCGGCGGCCTGGGCCCACATTTTCAGAATGAGTTTCGTATCGCCCCGCCGCCGATAAGCGTCGCCGGACATTGGGTCAACGCCAAGCGCATTCTTGCCCGCGTAGTATAAGCCACGCTGAATGAAACCTTCGGCAAGCTGCGGGCCGCTGAGCACCCCACTCTGCAGACGTTGCGTACAGGCCGCCAGCGCGTCGCTGCTCTGTGATGCAAGCTTGGCGCAATCTGCATGGGCCGGAGCGCCGCCAAGGGCCGTCAAGATGATTGATGCCGCCGCCGTCCAGCTGCAAATGCGCCAAGCAAGATAAATCATGCAGCCCCATACCCTCCACCACCCGGCGTTTCGATTATGAAGACGTCGCCGGGGGCCATTTCTGTTTTATCGGCGCCCTTTAGGGTTTCGATGGATCCATCAGTCCGCCTGACTTGGTTGACGCCGCATTTTCCGGGGGCACCACCTGCCATGCCATATGGGGCGACTTCGCGGCGGTTGGAGAGGATGGCGGCGGTCATGTCCTCTAGGAATCGAACGCGGCGGGTGATGCCGTCACCGCCACGGTGTTTGCCTGCGCCGCCGGAATCCGGGCGCACGCCGAAGCCTTCGAGCACCACGGGGTAACGGAGTTCTAGGATTTCTGGGTCCGTCAGGCGGGTATTGGTCATGTGGGTGTGAATGGCGCTGGCGCCGTCCCAGGTTGGTCCGGCACCCGCACCACCGCAGATGGTTTCATAATATTGGTGGGTTTTATTGCCGAAGGTGAAATTGTTCATAGTGCCCTGGCAAGCGCCCATCACTTGCAATGCGCCGTAGACGCAATCGGTCACGACCTGGCTGGTCTCCACATTGCCCGCGACAACAGCCGCGCCGGGGTTCGGGTTCAGCATGCAGCCCTGGGGCAGGACGATTTCAATCGGCTTCAAGCAACCGTCATTCAGCGGAATATCCTGGCCGACAAGCGTGCGGAAGACATAGAGTACCGCCGCCCGGCATACGGCTGCTGGCGCGTTGAAGTTGGAATTCAACTGGGCCGATGAGCGAGAGAAATCGAGCTTCGCCGTCCGCGCCGTCTCATTGATTGAGATATCGACGGAAACCATCGCACCATTATCCAGGCCGTAATCGAAGGAGCCTGATTTCAACGCCCCAATAACGCGGCGGACACTTTCTTCAGCGTTGTCTTGCACATGCTTCATATAAGCCTGAACCACATCCTGACCGAAATGGCCGATCATGCGGCGGACTTCCTGAATGCCCTTTTCGCAAGCCGCGATCTGCGCCTTAAGGTCCGCCTCGTTCTGGTAGACATTCCGGGCGGGGTATCTGGCGGAAAGCAATAGGTCTTCAAGCGCTTTGCCCTGGAAATCGCCCTGGTCCACCAGCAGGAAGTTATCGATCAGCACACCTTCATGCTCAATCGTGGAGCTATCGGGCGGCATGGACCCAGGGGTGAGCCCACCAACATCAGCATGATGGCCGCGCGAGGCCACGTAGAAAATGATCTCATCGCCTTCAAAAACGGGTGCCACAACGGTGATATCCGGCAAGTGCGTGCCGCCGTTATAGGGGTTGTTGAGGGCATAGAAATCACCAGGGTTCATGGCCCCCTCGCGTTCCTTGATCATGGCACGGACGGACGCACCCATAGAGCCAAGATGCACTGGCACATGGGGCGCGTTGGCGACAAGGCTGCCGGTCGCATCAAAGATCGCGCAGGAGAAATCCAGGCGTTCTTTGATGTTCACGGAATATGCGGTGTTCTCTAACGCAGCACCCATTTGCTCCGCGACGGACATGAACAGGTTATTGAACACTTCCAGCAGCACGGGGTCTGCTTCCGTGCCAATCGCGTGGGCGCGTTCCAGCACTTCCACACGGCGCATGACCAGATGGTCACGGCCCGTAATTTCCGCCCGCCACCCAGGCTCAACGACATTGGCACCCGTGCGTTCGATGATGACGCAAGGGCCGGATACAGCCGCACCTGGGGCCATGCTGTCCCGGTCATAGAAGGGGGCATCCACCCAGCCGGATTGAATGTAGATCGGGTGGGTAGAGATCACCGATGCTTCGGCGCTTGGATCAACGGCGTGTTCAGTTTCATCCGCCACATCCGTTTCGCCAACGGCTTCTGCGACGGCGGTGGCGACGATGAGCGCTTTACCGTCCATGATGAAGCCATAGCGTTGGCGATGCTCTGCCTCAAATGCAGCCCGAAGCGCGCCAGCGATGTCGCCGCCTTCTGGGTAAGCCACTTCCAGGGATGAGTCCGTCCCATCATAGCGCAGATGCACACGGCGCTCGACGCGGAGCGTATCACCCGGCGTTAGCTGCGGTTCAAGCTCAGCCTCAGCCTCGCTGCCAAGCGTTGCCAGGGTGGCTTCAATTTCGGCCAGTGCTGATTGTTCCAGCGTCGCTTCGACAGAGCGTTCTTTGACCGCGCGCAAATCCGCCAGCCCCATGCCATAGGCGGAAAGGACGCCTGCATAGGGGTGGATGAAGATTGTCTCCATGCCAAGGGTATCGGCGATCATGCAGGCATGTTGGCCGCCAGCGCCGCCGAAGCATTGCAGCGTGTATTCGGTCACGTCATAGCCACGACGGACGCTGATTTCTTTGATCGCATTGGCCATATTCTCAACGGCGATCTGAAGATAGCCCAGCGCTACATCCTCTGCCTTGCGCGTGTCGCCTGTCTCCTCAGCGATACGTCCGCCTAAGTCCGTGAAGGCTTTTGCCGTTGCGTCCCGGTCTAGCGGTTGATCGCCATTGGGGCCGAATACGGGCGGGAAATGTGCGGGCTGCAGGCGTCCTAGAAGCACGTTGCAATCGGTCACCGTCAGCGGTCCGCCACGGCGGTAGGCTGCGGGGCCTGGGCTCGCACCAGCGCTTTCCGGACCGACACGGTAGCGGCCTTGTTCGAACGCCAGGATCGACCCGCCGCCTGCGGCAACGGTGTGGATTTGCATCATTGGTGCGCGCATGCGGATGCCAGCAACCTGGGTTTCAAACGCGCGTTCGTAATCACCCGCATAGTGGGAAACATCTGTGGAGGTGCCGCCCATATCGAAGCCAATGATCCGGTCAAATCCTGCCATGCCTGCGGTTTTAGCAGCACCCACAACGCCACCTGCGGGGCCTGAAAGGATGGAATCCTTGCCTTGGAAGCGCCGGGCGTCCGCCAATCCGCCATTGGACTGCATGAACATCAAGCGCGCGCCCGAAAGCTCACCCGCAACAATGTCCACATAGCGGCGCAGCACGGGGGATAGGTAAGCGTCGACAACGGTCGTGTCGCCGCGTCCTACGGCTTTGATCAGCGGACTGGTCTGGTGGCTGACAGATATCTGCGTGAAGCCAAGCTCGCGGGCGATGGTAGCAGCCTGCTCCTCATGCTCCGGGTAGCGGTAGCCGTGCAGGCAAAGGATCGCGATGCTTGTGTAGCCTTTGTCGCGCATGGCTTGCAGGTCGCGGCGGGTCGCATCTGCATCCAGGGCGCGTTCGACTGTGCCGTCTGCGAGCACGCGCTCATTCAATTCCACCACATCGGTATAGAGCTGTTCTGGTAGCTTCAATTCCAGATCAAACAGGCGCGGGCGGTTTTGGTAGGCGATGCGCAGCAGGTCCCGGAATCCACTGGTGACAGCTAGGACTGTGCGCTCGCCCTTGCGCTCCAGCAGTGCATTGGTGCCAACGGTGGTGCCCATTTTGACCGCATCAATGGCGTCCGCTGGGATCGGTTGCCCAGCTGGAACTTCCAATAACTCACGGATACCCTGGGTCGCAGCGTCCTGATATCGCTCTGGATTTACGGAAAGCAGTTTGTGCGCAACCGTCTCACCATCCGGCTTTCGTGCCACGATGTCGGTGAAGGTGCCGCCCCGGTCGATCCAAAACTGCCATTTTTGTTTTTGTGGAGCGGCCATGGGCTGAGGCTTTCTGAGGTTACGGTCTATCCGGGCTTGTATACAGCAGCGCCTGCCTCTGTGACATATCCAGCAGCCAAATCTGCCGCTAAATCTTTCGCAT
>CALLKY010000126.1 GCA_938083135.1 uncultured Alphaproteobacteria bacterium
CGGCACGGCCGCCAATCAGTCCTCTGCCAACCAGATTAGCCCTTCGGCAGCCATCAAAAGCAAAAGCCTTGCAGATCAAGCCTTTCCCAACCATGCTTTCCTGGTTGGGACGATCCCACATGGGAAATCCCGGTTGAAGCATGGTACCTCCCTCTCACTCTCCATGATGGCTCCAATCGGTGCCCTATTGATGACCGCATCTGTTCCGAAAGGGCGCTCGTTTCCAATGGCCGTCTATACTGATGTCAGCCCTGCAGCGCTTCAGGGATTTCTCGATGGATACGCCATTGGTGATCCCGTCCGGCTAACCGGCATTTTGCAAGGCATTGAGAATTCGAACTTCATCCTGGAGACGACTGGCGGCAAATACGTGCTGACAGTGTTTGAGCGCCGCGCCGCGCGGGAAGACCTGCCCTATTTCCTTGGGTTGATGGCGCATCTGGCAGGGAACGGCTTTCCTGCACCCGCGCCGATAACGGCCAATAACGGCACCGTGCTTGGTGAGATTGCTGGCAAGCCCGCCGCCGTGGTTTCGTTCCTGGATGGCGACTGGCCACACGATCCCTCGCCAGAGGACGCCCACGAAGCCGGGCGGGCGCTGGCCCAACTGCACCTGACAGCAGCGGATTTTCCGATGGTCCGCACAAATACGCTCGGCGCCGATACTTGGCAGGCATTGTATGACGCATCAGCCCCCAGCGCCGATACCGTTGAGCATGGGCTTGGCGCTGAAATCGAGCAGCGGCTGTCTGTCATCCTGGCGCATTGGCCCAAAGATCTGCCATCCGGCGCGATCCATGCGGACCTATTTCCAGACAATATGTTTCTGCAAAACGGTTTGCTTTCCGGCGTAATTGACTACTACTTCGCCTGCACGGACGCCTATGCCTATGACTTGGCGATCACTCTGAACGCTTGGTGCTTTGATGGGGACAATCGCTGGAGTGTTGCCCATAGCACAGGCATGTTGGCGGGATACCAATCCGTCCGTCCGCTGAATGCAGCCGAGCAGGCGGCCATGCCAATATTGCTTCAAGGGGCCGCCATGCGGTTTCTGTTGACGCGGCTTTATGATTGGCTAAACCCGCGTGAGGATGCGCTCGCAACACCCAAAGACCCACTGCAGCAACGGGACCAGCTTCGCTGGCATCAGGATCACACATTATGACAGTCGAAATTTTCACAGACGGTGCCTGCAGCGGCAATCCTGGCCCTGGCGGATGGGGTGCCATCCTGCGCTATGGGGATGCTGAAAAAGAACTCTCGGGCGGGGAAGCTGAAACCACCAATAACCGCATGGAGCTGATGGCCTGCATTGCAGCGCTCGAAGCCTTAACCCGCCCGACTGAGGTCACCCTGACATCCGACAGCAAATATGTCCTGGACGGCATCAAAAGCTGGATGCCGAACTGGAAGCGCAACGGCTGGAAAACCGCCGCCAAAAAGCCCGTGAAAAATGTAGACCTATGGCAACGCCTTGATGCAGCGACAGCCGGGCATACGATCAGCTGGAAATGGATCAAAGGCCACGCAGGCCACGCCGAAAACGAGCGCGCCGACGAACTGGCCCGCAGCGGCATCCCTGGCAGGTAGTTAAGCGCCGCCCGTCGCGTCTTTATACCAGGCAACGATCAGGCGTCGTTCGGCGGGTTCCATGTGGGAGCGGTTGGCAGGCGGCATGGCGTTGGTGAGGCCTGCCTGCAGGTAGATCTGCTGGGCGTTGATGATGATGTCCCGCTTTGTCTCCAAGCGCACACCCTTTGGTGGCCAATGCATGCCTTCCCAGGAAGGCTCGCGCGCATGGCACATGGAGCAACGACCGAGCACTGTGTCCTGGACGGCAGCGAAACCTTTGGCGGCGGCGAATTTTTCTTGGGCCGGCGTCAATGCAGCCTTCGGCGCATCATCCTGGAAGCGATGGAACATTGGCGCTGTAGAAAGCCACATCACCAGCACAAACAAGATGCCTGTCACGATCCAAAGCCAGAAAATATTGCCCTTCCTGGCATGCAGCGTATTGAAGTAATGGCGAATGGTGACGCCCATCAGAAAGATCAGTCCCGCAATCGCCCAGTTGTATTGGGAGGCGAAGGACAGCGGGTAATGGTTCGACAGCATCAAGAAGAGAACGGGCAGCGTCAGGTAATTATTATGGGTCGAGCGGAGCTTGGCGATTTTGCCATATTTCGGGTCTGGCGCGCGCCCGGCCTTCAAATCCGCCACCACAATTTTCTGATTGGGGATGATGATGAAAAACACATTCGCGGACATAATCGTCGCCGTGAATGCCCCCAAATGCACCATGGATGCCCGGCCCGTGAAGACCTGCGTATAGCCCCACGCCATCGCGACCAGCAGGATGAACAGCAAAAGCATCAACGCGGTTGGATGGTTTCCAAGCGGGCTTTTGCAGAGGAAATCATAGATCAACCAGCCAATCGTCAATGACCCGGCGGAGATCAGAATGGCCTCAAAGGTAGAGAGTGCGGCCACGCTCGGGTCTATCAGATAGAGGTCGGCACCCGCCCAATAGATGATCATCAGCAACAGCGCGCCAGACATCCAGGTCGCGTAGCTTTCCCACTTAAACCAGGTCAGGTGTTCCGGCATTGCTTCCGGTGCCACCATGTATTTCTGGACATGATAAAAGCCACCACCGTGGACCTGCCATTCTTCCCCGTTCGCAGTAGAAGCGGGATCAAGCGGCTTCCTGAGGCCAAGATCCAGCGCGATGAAGTAGAATGAGGAGCCGACCCAGGCGATGGCCGTGACCACATGCAGCCAACGGGCAGCAAATCCGGTCCAGTCCCACATCGCAGCGAAATCATACATAGCGGCGTCCTTGATAGAGATCCGCAGAAACCCTGGCGGAATTGCGGACATTCGTAAATCCCGAAAGAATGCCGAAGTCTTTCAAGATTTCCAATAAAGCGATATCGTCGACCCCATGAGCTACGTGCGTAACATTCAGATATTCGTCCGCGTGTTTGAGCTTGGCGGCATGTCAGTCGCGGCCCGGGATCTGCGGCTGTCGCCAGCCGTTGCCTCCAACCGAATTTCCGAGCTGGAAAAGCATCTGGGCGTGCGCCTGTTCCACCGCACGACGCGCAGCCTGCAACCGACAGAGCATGGCAAGATTTTCTACAAGGGCGCTGTCAATATCCTGGAAGCGATCGCGGAGGCCGAAGCGGCGGTCGAGGATGTTACCAAAAGCCCGCGTGGCTCTATTTTCGTGGCCGCACCCCTTGGCGTTGGCAAGCGCATCATCGCGCCACATATCCCAGCGTTTAAGGATCGCTACCCCCAAGTCGATGTGCGGCTCCGCCTGTCCGACCGCAAAATTGATATTGCGGGCGAAGGCCTGGACGTTGCGTTTGTGCTGGGCGTCCTGCCGGATTCAAGCCTGCGTGTGCGCGTTATCGCCGAATGCCCGCGTGTGCTTTGTGCGTCGCCAGAATATCTGGCTTACACCGGCATGCCTAAGGATGGCGCAGAAATCGTCGACCAGAAACACCACTGTCTGTTGCTGCGCTATCCAGGCTCGACGGAATTTCGCTGGCCCCTGCAAACACCGGATGGACCGAAGAGCTTTGCTGTATCGGGGCCATTTGAATCCGACGACGGCGACGTGCTCACCGCCTGGGCGCTCGATGGGCGCGGTATCGTCAACAAACCAGTGTTTGAAGTTCGCGATCACTTGGATAGCGGCGCTCTTGTGCCTGTTGCCGAAGCAACGCCGCCGGTACCGGTAGACCTCGCTTGCCTCTATCCGCACAAGCGCCGCCAAGACCCCAAAGTCCGCCTTTTCATCGATTTCATGGTGGAGAAATGCAAGGCGGAAGTTGGCAGCATCAGCTCCCGCGATATGTCGAGTAGCCATATGGGGAAAGCAGGAGCGGTACGTGATAATGGGATTCCGCTTCCTCAATAATGAAGCGGATCGGGATGACGTCTAGAAATGCGCCTGGCTGTAGGGCGCTTTCACGCAGATAGGCACCAGCCTGGAACTCCAACTCATAGACGCCGGGTGCGAAGTCTGCAGCTGGCAGGATCGGCTGATCCGTCCGGCCATCAGCATTGGTCTGGGTGCGGGCCAGTTCTCGCCGTTCGGCACCTTCAATTAGATAGAGCGTGATTTTCAATCCAGCGGCTGGGCGCCCCTTGGCCGTGTCCAGAACATGGGTCGTTAAATAGCCTTTAGCGGTGGTCATGCGGGGCGCTCCCAAGCGTGATTTGCGGCCAGTTTAGTCGAAAGCGGTCCTGCATATCCGAGATATGTCTTTCGCGGTTTTTTTGAAAATGACATGGTTTATTTTGAATTAACGTACAATTGACTGTTCAGAGCAGTCTGACCGGAGGCTCCGTTGAACCGATATCCGCGTGACATGCATGGCCATGGCGCAACCCCGCCCGATGCTGATTGGCCGGGCGGCGCGAAGATCGCTGTCCAGTTCGTGATTAATTACGAGGAAGGTGGCGAGAATAATATTCTGCATGGCGACGCTGCATCTGAAGCTTTCCTTTCAGAAATCGTTGGCACCGCTGCATGGCCGGGCCAACGCCATGCCAATATGGAATCCATCTACGAATATGGTGCCCGCGCCGGGTTTTGGCGCCTGCACCGGATGTTCACAACCGCCGATATCCCCGTGACCGTTTACGGCGTTGCGACTGCCCTCGCCCGCGCGCCCTCCCATATCGCTGCGATGCAAGATGCAGGATGGGAAATCGCGTCCCACGGCCTCAAATGGATCGAATACAAGGATTTTGCGGCAGATGATGAGCGGGCGGATATGCAGGCTGCCATCGCCCTCCACACCGAAGTCACCGGCCAGGCACCGGAAGGCTGGTACACTGGCCGTAGCTCCATCAACACCATTGATCTGGCCGCAGAAACCCGGGCATTCGCCTATGTCGCGGACGCCTATGCCGATGATCTGCCTTATTGGCACGAAAGCCCTTACGGCCCGCAATTGATCGTGCCCTACACGCTTGACGCTAATGATATGCGGTTCGCAACGCCCCAGGGCTTCAATTCTGGCGACCAGTTTTTCGCCTATCTAAAAGACACATTCGATGGGCTTTATGCAGAAGGCGAGGATGGCGCGCCGAAGATGATGTCCATTGGCCTGCATTGCCGCCTCGCCGGACGGCCGGGCCGGGCGCAGGCGGTCAAGCGCTTCATTGAATATGCCCAGAGCCACAGCAATGTCTGGTTCTGCCGTCGCATCGATATCGCCCGGCACTGGCGTGAGCGGCATCCATATAACCCGCAGCCAGATCGCCCATCCACGCTGAATCAAGACGCGTTTGTCGCCCGGTTCGGCGGCGTATTTGAGCATTCAAGCTGGATCGCTGACCGTGCCTTTGCCGATGAACTTAGCCCTGCTCACGACACCGCCATCGGCCTCCACAACGCGCTCGCCCGCAAATTCAGAACCGCCAGCGAAGCGGAACGGCTTGGCGTTTTAAAGGCGCATCCTGATCTGGCTGGCAAGTTGGCGGCGGCGAAACGGCTAACCGCGGACTCAACATCGGAACAAGCCAGCGCTGGCCTTGATGCACTGACAGACGACGAACGCGCCCGCTTCACGGACCTGAACGCCCGCTATGTGGATGCGTTCGGCTTCCCCTTCATCATCGCGGTCAAAGGCCTGAACAAGGCCCAGATCCTCGACGCTTTTGAGCGCCGTATTCAAAACGACCGCGATACTGAATTCCAAACCGCTTGCCGTCAGGTCGAGCGGATTGCCCTTCTCCGTCTTCAGGACATGCTGCCATGACTGCCTCTTCATACTATTCACCACCCGGCGGCCTGCCAGCGCAATCGGAGCTTATGACGGGCCGTGCTGTATTCACGGAGGCCTATGCGGTCATCCCGAAGGGCGTTTACAGCGATATCGTCACCAGCGTTCTGCCCCATTGGGAGGCTGCTCGCGCCTGGATTATCGCGCGACCGCTTTCCGGCTTCGCGGAGACATTTTCCCAATACATCATGGAAGTGCAGCCCGGCGGCGGCAGCGACCAGCCGGAGCCTGATCCCGAAGCGGAAGGCGTGCTGTTCGTCGTTGAGGGAACATTGGCATTGACGATTGACGGCCAGGACCACGCACTGCGCCCCGGCCATTACGTCTTCATTCCGCCCGCTGCGGTTTGGGCGTTACGGGGAACGGGTGCCGCACCCGCACGTTTCCATTGGATCCGCAAAGCCTATGAAGCGGCACCCGGTATTCCAGCACCGGAGGCCATCGTGGCCCATGAGGACGACGTTCCAATGAATGCCATGCCGGATACCCAAGGCCGCTGGGCCACAACCCGCTTCGTCGAGGCCGATGACCTTCGCCACGACATGCACGTGAATATCGTGACGTTTGAACCGGGTGGACTGATCCCGTTCGAGGAAACCCATGTGATGGAACACGGCCTGTACGTGCTGGAAGGCAAGGCTGTCTACAAACTCAATCGGGATTGGGTGGAAGTAGAAGCGGGCGACTTTATGTGGCTCCGCGCCTTCTGCCCGCAGGCCTGTTACGCGGGCGGGCCGGGCCGTTTTCGCTATCTGCTCTACAAGGACGTGAACCGTCATGCGCGGCTCAAGCCGTTTGGCGGCAAGTAAGAGACGGTCGCGTTAGCGGGGGGCTGCGCGGCTGAAATTGGAGACAATTTTAACAGAGGCGGTACATAAGATGGCGCTGAACTCATCAATCGGGACACCGGAGCAACTGCGTGATCCCAACTATACGCCGCCGCTCATGCAGGCGATCCCACTTGGGATTCAGCATGTGCTGGCGATGTTCGTATCTAATGTAACGCCGGCGATTATCGTCGCCGGTGCTGCCGGGTTTGGGTTCGGATCGAACTCACCGGACTTCCCGCAAATGATCTACATGATCCAGATGGCCATGCTGTTCGCAGGCGTCGCTACCCTGTTTCAGACCATCGGCGTTGGGCCAATCGGCGCGCGTTTGCCCGTTGTTCAAGGTACGAGCTTCGCGTTCCTGCCAATCATGATCCCGCTGGTTGCTGGCAAAGGCGTAGACGCCATGGCCGCCGTCATGGGTGGTGTCATCGTTGGCGGCATCTTTCACGCGCTGCTTGGTACGATCATTGGCCGTATCCGCTTTGCATTGCCGCCGCTGGTGACGGGCCTTGTTGTCCTGATGATCGGCCTGGCCTTGGTCAAAGTTGGTATTCAGTATGCGGCAGGCGGGGTTCCAGCGATGGGCAAGCCTGAATTTGGCAGCCTGCAAAACTGGTTCGTGGCTCTGGTCGTGATCGTCACCACGCTCGGCATCAAGTTTTTCACCCGTGGCATGATGTCGATTGCAGCGGTACTGCTTGGCCTGATCGTCGGCTATATCGTTGCCTATGCGCTTGGGATGGTGAGCTTTGTGAATGTTGGGCGGGCAGCCCCGTTCGCGATGCCTGATCCGTTCCACTTTGGTGTTGAGTTCACATTTGCGGCGATCTTGGGCTTCTGCCTGATGGCGTTCGTTTCCGCGATTGAAACCGTCGGCGATGTCTCTGGCATCACCAAGGGCGGCGCCAAACGCGAAGCCACCAGTGAGGAAATCTCTGGCGCTACATATGCGGATGGTCTTGGCAGCGCTATCGCTGGTGTGTTCGGCAGCTTGCCCAATACATCCTTCAGCCAGAATGTCGGGCTGGTCGCCATGACAGGCGTGATGAGCCGCCATGTGGTGACATTTGGCGCGATCTTCCTAATCCTTGCCGGGTTCGTGCCGAAAGTGGGCGCCATCATCTCTACGGTGCCGATTGAAGTGCTGGGCGGCGGCGTGATCGTCATGTTCGGCATGGTCGCCGCGGCGGGCGTATCAATGCTGGCGGACGTGGAGTGGAACCGGCGGAATATGGTGATCTTCGCCATCTCGCTCTCCATCGGCCTTGGCCTGCAACTGGTGCCAGAAGCGCTGCAACATGTGCCTGGTACGGCGCGCGTGCTGCTGAGTTCCGGCCTGCTTCCGGCAGCCTTCCTGGCGATCGCGCTGAACTTGATCCTGCCCCAGGAACTGTCAGACGAGTCCACGGAAGAAATCTCCGGCGGTATGTCTGGCCATAAGAACGACTAATTGGACGGCCCGCTAAGCGCCTGCGGCCTTATCGGCCTTTGGTGCTTAGCGGGTGTCCGCCTTCAAAAATCAGCGCTATTGTGCCCGCGCACACAGTTCTGATTGAGGGCGGATGATGACCAAGCAGCAAAACACAAACGGTGCCGATCACTTTGATGCATTGATCATCGGAGCTGGCTTTGCCGGCCTTTACCAACTGCATTGTCTTCGCGACAAGCTTGGCCTGAACGCCCGTGTGCTTGAGGCAGGCGGAGGAGTTGGCGGCACCTGGTACTGGAACCGTTACCCGGGTGCGCGCTGCGATACCGAAAGCCACGGCTACTGCTTTACCTTTTCCGAAGCGCTCTACAAAGGCTGGGAATGGTCTGAACGCTATCCCGAACAGCCAGAGATCGTGCGCTACATCAATTACGTCGCGGACGAGCTAGACCTAAAGCGCGATATCCAATTCGAAACCCGGGTTACGAGTGCGGCATGGGATGATGCGGCTGGCCTTTGGCGCGTTGAGACGGAAGCAGGCGAGAGGATGTCTGCCCAGTTCCTGGTGACAGCGGTCGGCTGCCTGTCTGCTGCAAACGTGCCGGATATTCCAGGGCGAGACAGCTTCCAGGGCGAATGGCGCCACACCGGCAATTGGCCCCATGAAGGCGTTGATTTCACGGGCAAGCGCGTTGGCCTGGTTGGTACCGGATCAACCGGCGTGCAGGCGACGCCTGTGATTGCAGAACAGGCTGCCCACCTCACCGTATTTCAGCGCACGCCCAACTATTCCGTGCCTGCCCGCAACGGTCCGCTAACGTCAGAATTCAAGCGCCATGTTAAAGAGAACGCGGGCGACATTCGCGATACGATGCAAAGCACGTTGAGCGGCCATCCATGGTTTCCGTCAGACCGCCGTACCCATGAGACCCCGGCGGATGAGCGCGAGCGGCTCTACCAGGAGGCCTGGGAGCGGGGCGGGCTGCAGTTCCGCGCGACCTTCCAGGATATTTTGGTTGATAAGCAGGCGAATGAAGTTGTCGCCGATTTCGTCAAACGCAAAATCGAAGAAACCGTCAAAGACCCGGAGACTGCACGCAAGCTCACCAATTTCGACCATGCCTATTCGACCAAGCGCCCCATCATCGATACCCATTATTTCGAGGCCTATAACCGGGATAATGTGGCACTCGTTGATGTGCGCGCTGCACCGATCCAGGAAATCACGGCAGAGGGCATTCGGACAGCCGATGCGTTTTATCCGCTAGATGTGATTGTGTTCGCGACGGGTTATGACGGCGTTACTGGTCCGCTACTACGTCTCGATATCAAAGGCCGGGATAACGTCGCGCTGCGCGATGTTTGGGAGGCTGGGCCGAAAACCTATCTCGGCCTGCAAGTCGAAGGTTTCCCCAACCTGTTCACCATCACCGGGCCGCAAAGCCCATCCGTGCTGACCAACATGCCGGTTGCGATCGAACAACACGCTGAATGGATCAGCGATTGCATCGCCCATATGCGCGCAGAAGGCCTGGAGCGGATTGAGCCGCAGTCAGACGCTGCAGCCGCATGGGGCGAGACCGTGAACGATGCCGCGAATGCAACACTGCTCGTGACGGCAGAAACATCCTGGTATCTGGGCGCAAACGTACCCGGCAAGCCCAGGGCATTCCTGGCCTATGCTGGTGGGATGGCGCGGTATCGTGAGATTTGTGCAGACGTTGCCGCGAAGAACTATGAAGGCTTCACGCTGGCCTAACCGCCTATCGGCTTAGGTCATGCCCATGCGTTTGGCGATGACCTGCAGCATGATTTCATTGGCCCCGCCACCAATCGCGGCAAGCTTCATGTCCCGGTAGGTTCGGCTGATGCGATTTTCGGCCATGAAGCCCTGCCCACCCCAGAAGCGTAGACATTCGCTGGGGATCCATTCAGCCAACCGGCCCATCTTGTACTTCGCCATCGATGCAAGCTTGGTCACGTCTTCGCCGTCAATGTAGGCCTGGACGGCGGCGTGGAAGAGCGCGCGCAAGGCCTCCACCTCAGTCTGCATCTCCGCTAAGCGGAAGTGGACGAATTGATTGTTCAGGATGGATTTCCCGAAGGCCTCACGCTCCCGCGTATATTCAATGGTGTCAGCAATCGCGTCCTCCAGCAGGCCGATGGATCGGCCAACGACATAAAGCCGTTCTTCCTGGAACTGCGCCATCTGATAGCCGAAGCCCTTGTTCTCATCCCCAATCAAGTACCGAGCCGGAATGCGGACGTCGTCAAAGAACGTTTGGGCCGTGTCGGATGAATGCAGGCCAAGCTTTTTCAGCTCATGCCGCGTCACGCCAGGCACATCCAACGGCACGACCAACAATGATTTATTGCGGTGCGGCCCATTATCCGGGCTGGTATTGACCAACATGCACATCCAGTCCGCTTGCATGCCGTTCGTGGTCCACATTTTGGAGCCATTGATGACGTAATCATCGCCATCACGCCGAGCGTATGTTTTCACATTCGCCACATCAGACCCGGACCCGACTTCGGATACGCCAAGACTGCCGACGACATCTCCCGCAATGGTTGGCACCAACCATTCCCGCCGCAATTCATCAGACCCGTGCTTTGCAAGGGCTGGCGTACACATGGTTGCCTGAATGCCGATAGCGCTGGAAATCCCATAAGCCTGGATGTGGCCAAGCTCTTCAACGCACGCGATTTCATAGGAATAATCGAGTGCCAACCCGCCAAATTCCTCCGGTCTGGAAATGCCGAGCAGCCCGGCATCGCCCAAAATCTTCATCACCTTATGTGCCGGGAAGCGGCCCGCCTCCTCCCACTCATCGACATAGGGGTTGATATGGTCTTCGACGATGCGCTGGGTCGTGCGCTTCAGTTCCAGATGTTCATGGCTCCACTGCATTGGCTCGTCCTACTTCGCGACACGGAAATACGGTAGCACCAGATCATCAGTCGCCTGGCCAAAGATGACCTCAACCGCCAGCCCGATTTTCATGTCCGCCGGATCGACATCAAGCAATTGGCTTTGGATACGGACACCTTCTTCAAGGTCAACCGTTGCCAGGATGTAGGGCGTTTCCGCCTTAAAGCCGATGTGGAATGGATGGTGGGCCACAGTCCAGCTATAGACTCGGCCTTTGCCGCTCGCCTCAATCCAATCGACCTCCATTGAATGGCATTCGCCACACATTGGCCTTGGGTAATGCCGGACTGTGCGGCAGTCCGAGCAGCGCTGCAGCATCACCCGCCGATCTTTCAGGCCCTCCCAATACGGCAGCGAGTCGATGGAAGGTTCAGGCAGTGGCTTCAAATACGGATCACTCATGGTTCAGGACGCCTTCTGCATGATCGCGACAGACCCGTCGCCCAAATCGCCATAGCCGGTGACGAGGCCGATTTCAGCACCCGCCACTTGCGCCGCCCCACCTTCACCGCGTAACTGCCGGACCAGTTCATAAACATGGTTCATCCCGGCAATATGCGCCTGGGATAACAGGCCCCCATGGGTGTTCGTTGGCAACTCGCCGCCAAGCCGGATACGCCCGCCTTCAACATAAGCCCCACCTTCGCCCTTCTTGCAGAAGCCCAGGTCCTCCAGCTCACAGATGACCATATAGGTGAAGCAGTCATAGATTTGCGCCACGTCGATATCGGCGTGTTTGACGCCCGCCATTTCAAACGCACGCGGTGCGGCCTTGGCGAGACCAAGCGTCATCAGGTCCGGGCGTTGGGTGATGGTGCTGGGGGAGTCCGGATGGCCTTCCGCCACACCAAGGATAGTGACCGGTGCCCGCGAATCCTTCGCCCGGTCCGCAGCGCTAACAATAACTGCCGTGCCGCCATCGCTTTCCAGGCAGCAATCGAACAGGCGGAAAGGGTCAGAGATCATGCGGCTGGCGTGATGATCTTCCACCGTCATCGGCTTCTTCATAATGGCGTTGTCATTCAGCATTGCATGTTCGCGCATGGTGACGGCGATTTCAGCGAACTGGTCTTCATTCGTGCCGTATAGCTCCATATGGCGCCGGGCCATCGGCGCGTAGAGCTGTGCGGGCGCAATGGCACCGATAGGATTTTCAAACTCGCTGATCTGGCGGAATTGCGGCATGGCGGCGATGCGGTTCGCCACCCGGGAATCAGATGATCCACGGCGGCCAAGCACCACCAACACATGGTTACATACTCCGGCAGCAATCACTGCGGCCGCGCATTGCAATGCCGCCACCGGGCTGGCGCCGCCCATTGGCGTTTGGGCCGAAAACCGAACATCGGTCAGGTTCAGGCCGGTCATGATCTCCTCACCAACAGGGCCAAGCGAATAGGGGATAACGCCATCAATATCTTGCGGCTTCAGCCCTGCATCGAGGATCGCCTTCAGTGAGGCTTCAAGCATGAGGCCGATGGAGCTCTTGTCCGCCCCCCTGGAATACTCCGTCTCGCCGATACCGGTAATGGCTGCTTTGCCGTTCAAACTATCCGCCATGGCGTGGTTCCTTTTCCGCCCAAAGAATTACGTTCATGTCCCAAAGGCTACCCGCCAAAGCTGGATTTGGACAACCGCTCCAGCGTGTCTGCAAGCTCAACCTGCATGTCGTACATAACCTGACGCACACTCGTCTCCTCCTTCATCGCACCGACGACCTGTCCGGCCGGGAAGGAATAAAGGTCCGCCCGCTCCGCCCGGATAACGCGGGCCGTCGCCTCATTGAACAGGATACCTTGCAGCGGCGAGCCAAGATATTCAGGTGCGCCAGGCGCCTCCCATACTTCCGAAAGCTTAGACTTCAGCATGCGCACGGTCTTGCCGGTGCGGCAGCGACGGCGCACAGCGTCCTCAGTTTCTGCATCGAAATAGGCCTGACGTTCGAACGGCGTCAGCTCGCTCTCCCGCGTGCCGAGCCATACGGTGCCGCACCACACGCCTTCTGCGCCCAGCGCCAATGCGGCTGCGATCTGGCTGCCGCGCGCGAATCCACCTGCGGCGATCACCGGGATGTCTCCGCCGACCGCGTCAATCACTTGGGGGACCAGCACCAGCGTCGCGATTTCGCCCGTGTGGCCGCCAGCCTCCGTCCCCTGGGCAATAATCACGTCAACGCCCGCCGCCTTGTGGCGTGCCGCGTGCTTTGGCCGACCACACATAGCACCAATGGTGATGTCATGGGCGCGTAGCTTCTCCACCACATCTGGCGGCGGCGCGCCAAGCGCACTTACAACGAAGCGGACCTGGGGATGGCGCAGCGTGACCTCTAACAAGCGGCGCGCGCCATCTGGCGTCATCGCGCCCCGGCCCGTAACGATTTCTTCATTGATGCGGGCGCGGTCATCGTCCGGCAATTCCGGCACGCCTTCGTCATCCAGCACTTTGTCAATGAAGGATTTGTGTTCGTCCGGGATCAGGTCATGCAGATCAATCTTGCCGAAGGATTCTTCCGCTTCCGTGTTGTAATTGCCGGGAATAATCACATCCACGCCGTAGGGACGACCATCCACATGGGCATCAATCCATGCCAGCTCGACCTCTAGCTGTTCCGGGCTGAAAGTGGAGGCACCGAGCACGCCATATCCGCCCGCCTTCGTCACCTCGACCACAACATCACGGCAGTGCGAGAACGCGAATATCGGCGTCTCAAATCCAAGTATATCACGCAAGCTCATGGCCTATATCCTTCCGGAAGCGCAGCACGTTTCACTGCAGCAAACAGGCAGAAGGCTGGAAATGCAGCCCATTTTCTGCGCCTTCGACGTAGTTAACCCTGCTTGCAAAGGTCACACAAGTTTGGCTAAGCTTGGCGGTAGAGGCGGGCTTACCCGTCCGATCCGTACGAACATTGCACTTCTTTAGCGCTCAACGTTCGGCAAAATCGGCCGTGATCCAGCGGCCAAACTGGGAGGAGAAATCCTTATCATGAAGCAACTTTGGAAAGTCGCCCTAGGCGGCGCTGCCGCTCTAGCTCTAGCCAGCGGCCCGGCCATGGCCGACAAGCACGGTAAAATGGTCGATGGCCCCCGTGTTCACTGGGATTACGCGATCTGGGGCAAACCCCGGGCTATTACCCGTTATCTTGAAAACATGGAAAAATGGCTGCCGGAGAAAACCAACGGCAAGTTCACGTTCCAACTGCACTGGGGCACACTTTCCAAGCCGCGGGCAGTTCTGGACAATCTGAAGGCGGGCTCCTTCCAGATGGGCTCCTTCTGCGCGTCCTACTACCCAGGCAAGCTTTCAGCGCACACCGGCATGGACCTTCCGTTCCTGCCGATGAAGGGCCTGAACATGCTGAAAAACGTGACGCATGATTATTACGATCACCCGACACTGCAGGGCGAAATGAAGAAATGGAACGCACGGTTCCACATGTCTTCACTGCTGCCGCTGTATGAAATTGTCGGCAAAGGTGATGTGCCTAAGTCCTTGGAGGACTTCAAAGGCATGCGCATCCGCTCCCTCGGTCAGCAAGGCAAGGCCATGGCCAAGCTCGGCGCAGTACCGACCAGCGTTCCAGCGCCGGAAGTTTACACCTCGCTTGATCGCGGCCTGCTCGATGCAGCTGGCTTCGCTTACTACGCACACAAGTCCTACCGGACGTTCGAACTCGGCAATTGGTTCACCAGTGGCTTGGCTGTCGGCTCCATCGCCTGCGGTTCTATGATGAACCTGGACGACTGGAATGCGCTTCCTCCGCAGTACCAGGCGCTGATGAAAAGCTTCGAATCCAGCGATGCTGGCTATAAAGCACAAATCAGCAGCCTTGAAGCCGTGGAATCAGCCACCCCAGCTGAATTCGTGAAAGCGGGCCTGACCGAATGGAAAATTAACCCAACTGAGCGCGCAGCCTTCGAAGCTATTGGCGGTAAGCCGGTTTGGGAAGACTGGGCGAAAGAGATGACCGGCGAAGGTTACAATGGCCAAGAGCTGTTAGACACCATCTTCGCGTCCATCAAGAAGCACGGCGGCTGATCTAAATCACCGCTTGTGACTACCCCTGCCTGGTCAGAATTGGCGTATTGCGCCCGCGTATTGCGCCCCCTGGCCAGGCAGGTTTCTTCATAGTTCTTAACCGACCGACAGAGCAGCATCTGCGCTGCCTTCGGAGCCGGAGTTCCACCCCATGGTGTTGCCAGTAAGCGACACGCCGTTCGCCAAACTTGATCGCGGTTATCATGCGATTGAGAAAGCGCTGAACTACGTTGCCGCCGCCTTCCTTTTTTCGTTGATGCTTCTGGGTTGCGCCGAAGTGCTTATGCGAAAGATTTTCAATTCGCCGATCCACGGACAGGCGGACCTTGTGGAAATTATGATTCCCACCATGGGCTTTTTCGGCCTGGCCTATTGTCAGCGCCTTGCAGGCCACGTGCGGATGGAACTGCTGATCCACCGTTTGAAAGGCCGCGCGCTCTGGATTTTTGAGTTCTGCGGCAACTTCGCCACGCTCGCGATTGTTGCTGTGATGATCTTCGGCACCTGGCAGAACTTCCTAAATGCCTGGCTGCTCGGCGATAGCAGCATGGATGCGCAGATCCCTGTATGGCCGCCGAAGTTGATCATTGTAGTCGGCTTCTGCCTGCTGTTTATCCGCTGCACTATCTCCTTCTTTGGGTATATCCGCCTGATCCGCCACCCGGATGCAGAGCCAATTGGCGTGCCGATCAGCCCGACAGTCGCAGATATCGCTGAAAGCGAAGCCGAAGTCGCGCGCGACGCGATTAAGGACGAAATCGACGAGACACGCCTTAAGGGGTCCGGCCAATGATGATCGAACCCATTACAGTTGGCCTCATCGGCCTTGGCTGTCTCGCTATTCTTGTGGTCATCGGCATGCAGGTTGCCTATGCAGGCGCGCTTGTTGGCCTGATGGGCATTGTTGTCACCATTGGCGCACGCCGTGTGCGCGATACAGGCGACTTCTGGGACATTCTGGACAAAGGCTGGGAGCCTGGGCTTAAAAACGCTGGCACCATCCCGTTCTCTGAATTGGCGCATTACTCGCTCTCGGTGCTGCCAATGTTTATTTTGATAGGGTACATGGCGTTCCATGCCCGGCTGACCCAGGGCGCGTTCTACTGCATGCGCATGTGGTTCGGGCATCTGCCAGGCGGCCTTGCTATCGCGACTGTGTTCGCGACCGCAGCCTTCGCCGCCGTATCCGGCGCATCGACAGCAACAGCTGCCGTATTCAGCCGCATCGCTATCCCAGAAATGCTGCGCTACGGCTATCCTCCTGGCTTTTCTGCCGGTGTTGTGGCTGCTGGCGGCACGCTTGCCTCCCTTATCCCACCATCAGGCATTCTGGTGATCTACGCGATCATCGTTGAAGAATCTGTCGGCAAACTGCTGATGGCGGGCTTCATCCCTGGCATCCTTTCGGCGATCATCTATGCGGGCTCGATCATGGTCCGGGTTAAGTTGAACCCGGAACTGGCTGGTGACCCCATCGGCAAGGTCACCATGAAGGACCGCGTCGCCTCCTTAAGCCAGATGTGGGGCATCCTGTTTGTTGTCTTCATCATCATGGGTGGTGTGTATTCCGGCTGGATGACGCCAACGGAATCCGGCGCTATCGGTGCCTTCGTCGTGTTCATGCTGGCACTCAAGAATGGCATGAACAAGGACCAGTTCCTGACCGGCCTTGCGGAAAGCGCCAAGACGGCGGTGATGATCATCACCATCATCTGGGGCATTCTGATCTTGGTGCGGTTCCTGGGCTTCTCTGATCTTCCCAATGTCATCAAGGATGAGATCACAAGCCTTGGCTGGAACCGTTACTGGATCCTGCTGATCATCCTTCTCATGTACGCCGTGCTCGGCATGTTCATGGACGCGATCGGCATGCTGTTGCTGACGTTGCCCTTGGTACAGCCGCTGGTCATCGCCCTTGGGTTCGACCCGATCTGGTTCGGCATCATCGTCGTGAAAATGGTGGAGATCTGCTTGATTACCCCACCGATTGGATTGAACTGTTTCGTTGTGGCTGGGGTCAGACCGGATATACCTCTAGGATCGATCTTTAAGGGTATCTGGTGGTTCTTCATCTGTGACGTGCTGACAGTCGCCTTGTTCGTGGCCTTCCCGAACATCGTGCTGTGGCTGCCGAACAACATGCTTGGCAGATAACGTAATGACTGTCCCCGCGCGCCATGCCGGTGTGCGGGGACAACATTACGAAGCTTTCATGTTTCGGACATAAAGGCGTTAGGCAGCGTCTGGCATAGTCCAGTCATCGAATTTGAACTGACTTCCGCTCCTTGCGGTAGATGCCCTGCCCAGGCCCTGCCCGCCACACAAAATTCGCTCCTGATTTACCTGCCTCGAGAAACCCTCAGCGTCTTATCGCTGGGGGTTTTTCGATTCTGGTAAAGCCCTAAGAATCCGTCGCCTCGCTCGGCGGAGCAATCTTCCGGTTGGGCCCAAACTGCCCCGTCTCAATGCCAGGGGCGCAACCAAGGCCAGCGAACTTGCAGCCAGCATCTTGCAGGATGCTGAAATAATTCTGTCGAAGCTCCAACCGTAATCCTGTGAGCGGTTGCCTATTGGCGGATTTGCACGCCGCCCCGTCCTCTACAGCCAGCACAGCGCCATCAGCGAAGGTGCAGGTCATTTGGAGGCGGTAATGGTTTGTCCCAAAGGTCGCGACGCTGACAGTATGGAGCGGGCGTCCTGGCGCATCTGCGCCCTGATCCGCCGGACAGGCCGCTTTCTCACTAGGCGGCGGCAGAATGGGCTTGGCGGGAAGGGAAAGCGTCTCCGAACAGCGTAGCGCCACAGACTCACCGCCGCGTGCTGCACCCGGCCCATATTTAGCGGCCCCAAACCGCACCCACAGATGATCAATGCGCGCCTGGCCGGCGTCGAGTAAATCCCCCGCTTCGCCCATCACTTGCTTCAACGGCTGACACAGCCCCGCCGCATCCTCCTTACAGATGCGGACGCCATAATCGAGCGGGGGCGGGGCGGGCGGCAGATACACCGCAACGCCCACCATCACCGCCGCCGCAATAACCAGCGCGATAGAGGATTTCCACGCAATCTCAACGGCACCCGGCGTCGATAACGCCCGGATAATCGCCTTCAAGCGGTCCAATCCAAACAATTGACTGGCGCGCATCCGCTTAGGGTCCCGGTCCTAGCTCAATCAGCGACCAGTAAACGCCGGTTTCCGCTTTTCCATGAACGCAGTCTGGCCTTCTTTATAGTCATCGCTGGCGAAGCAGGCATCGACCATAGCGTCGAGCTTGGCGAAGTCGCGGTCAGCTTCATGGGCGAGTGCTGTTTGGATCGCATAATTGGCCGCAGCAATAGTCAGCGGCGCGTTTTCAGCAATCATCCCGGCATATTCACGGGTTTTCACTTCCAGGCCATCCAGCGTCGTCAGGTGATTGATCAGGCCCATATGATAGGCCTCATCCGCCGTGTATTTTCGGCCTGTGAAGAAAATATCCTTCGCATAGGCCGGCCCGACGAGGCTGACCAGGCGTTTCATGCCGGGGTAACGGTAGCCCAGGCCAAGCTTAGCCGCAGGCACGGCATAAACCGTATTATCCGCCGCAATGCGGATATCGGCGGAGAGAGCGACCGCCAGCCCACCGCCAATGCAGAAGCCTTGGATCATTGCGATCAAAGGCTTGTCGAAGCTTTCAATGGCGGCATAGGCCGCGTCACTGGTTGCGTTGTAGAGCTTGGACTGCTCTTCGCCGGTGCGCTTCTCCGCGAACTCAGAAATATCTGCGCCAGATACGAACGCCTTATCGCCAGCGCCTTTCACAACACAGCAGCGCACATCATCCCGCGCGCTCAATTCCGCAAAAATCTTCGGGATAGCGACCCACATTTCCCACATCACGGCATTCCGCCGTTCAGGATTGTTGAAGGTGACCCAGCCGACGCCGTCGATCACTTCGACGATCATCTTCTCCGTACCGAAATCAAGTTTCATAAGCTTTTGCTTTCAATTCAGGCCTTAGACAGCGCCGCCTTCACGTAATGTCGCGATCGCACCAGCGTCATATCCCAGATCCTGCAGGATCTCGTCAGTATGCTCGCCCTGCTCCGGCGTGGCGGTGCGGATGGAGGATGGCGTGCGGGACATCTTGATCGCCTGGTTGACGATGTTGAATTCCCCCATGCGTGGATGCTGCACCGGCACAGCCATCTGTACGTGCTGAACCTGCGCATCTGCGAACACCTGATCCATGGAATAGATCGGACCACAGGGGCAGCCGGCAGCGTTTAGATGATTGATCCAATGCTCAGACGAATTGGTGCGCGTAACCGCATCAATCGCAGCATTCATGGCCTTGCGATTTTCAGACCGAAGCGGCCCGGTTGCGAAATCAGGGTGGTCTTTCAATTCCGGCGCGCCAAGCGCATCACAGAAGCGTTCATAAATTTCCTGGCCTGCAACGGCGATATTGACGTGGCCATCCGCCGTTTCAAACACGCCCGTCGGGATGGATGTCGGGTGGTCATTGCCGGCTGATTTCGGCACGTCGCCATTCTTCAAATACCGAGCCGCCTGGAAATCCAGCATCTGGATTTGCGCTTCAAGCAGCGATGTTTGCACCCACTGGCCTTTGCCAGACGCTTCCCGTTCCAGAAGGGCCAGCATGATGCCCTGCGCGCAGAACATGCCGGCACACAAATCCGCCACTGGAATGCCGACACGCATTGGCCCGCCGCCAGCCTCGCCGGTAATGCTCATCAGGCCGCCCATGCCTTGGGCGATCTGGTCAAACCCGGGCCTGTCGGCATATGGCCCGTCCTGCCCGAAGCCGGAGATTGAGCCCAGAATGATGCCCGGGTTGATCTTGGCCAGGCTATCATAATCGATCTTCAGACGGTTCTTCACGTCCGCCCGGAAGTTCTCAACCACAACATCAGCCTGCTCGATCAGCTTGTAGAACACCGCCAGGCCTTCCGGCGCTTTCAGGTTCAACGTGAGGGAGCGTTTATTGCGATGCAGGTTCTGGAAATCGAACCCGTCACGGGCACCACCAAGGCCTTCTTTGCCATCAGGCGGGGCCTCGACCTTAATCACGTCCGCGCCCCAGTCCGCCAATTGGCGCACACATGTGGGGCCGGATCGCACCCGCGTTAAGTCCAGCACCCTGTACCGCGAAAGCGGCATCCCGGTCGTCGCCATTGGTCTCATCCCAAATCTTAGAGTGAATTCTCAGTCCCGCAAAAGCTACTTTATGCGGGCCGCTGCGCCTAGCAGAAACTACTGCGCGGTCGCATCCCGCTGTTCCTGGCTGGCCATCATTCGGACAGCCTCATAGGTCAGTACGATTTCACCATTCTGGTTAATCGCGTCATTGCGGGTTTTGACGATGCCACGCCCGCCCTTGCTTGTCTCGCGGACGGACAGGACCTCAAATTCACAATGAATAGTGTCGCCAACATTGGTCGGGCCGACGGTCTTCATGGTGGTTTCCAGCATGGCGAGGCCAGTCATCTGCATGGTCCCTTGCACAAGCAAACCCTCACAGAAGCAATAGACCAAGGCACCGGGCACCGGACGGCCACCCTTAATGGCACCGTGCCGGTCGTTGAATGTGGCGTCGGTGAAGATCATCTCGACCATGCCGGTCGCGTTGATGAAGTTCACCAAATCCGCTTCCGTGATCGTGCGGTTGATGGTTTTCAGCTTATCGCCAGCTTTCAGTTCATCCCAGCCAATGCCGAGGCCCACTACGCGCATGCGTCTCTCTCCCAAGGTAGAAATATGAATCGTCAGGTCTGTGAAAACTTAGAAATCCAGCGGCTCAAGCCCGAGCTGCGCCACCTTATTCAGATAATCGCGCACCTTACCGGCCAGTTCAATCAGGTCTGCTGCTGGCATAGGCGGGTCCTCCCGGACGGCGCGATATTGCGGCGGGTCCTCGACCTCCCAGGTCCAAAGGTCCGGCAGGCAATCGGGCTGGGATACCAGGAATAGCGGATAGGGCCGCCCCCGATACACGCCCTTCAGCACCTGCTTGCCAAGGTAGTGGAAGTGAAAGCCGTGCCGGTCCGGCATGCGCGCCAGCACTTCGGCCAGGTTCATGGACATAATCACTTGGCCGAAATGCGCGTGGGGGCTTAAGCGGAACCCCAGATCAATATCGGGGCCAAGGTAATCCACGTAGGCATCCCCGCCGCCCATATCCGCCATTTCACGAATTTCGATCGCGATGTTTCTATCCGGGAAGCGCGCCGCCCAAATGCAGCCGCGAATACGCAATGGCCAGCGCTCAAACAGGCGGGCGTCATATGTCACAACGGTGCGGTAGAACGCTTCCGTCAGCAGCAGTGCTTCCTCGGCGGTCCGCGGTTCCGCCTGAAACACGATTTCATCACCGATGACCTTCCAGACAGAGACTTCCGGCACGCTCTCAGCTTCAAGGAAAGAAGTGGCTCGGGAAATTTGAACAACGGGGATAAGTGGATTTTCAGCCTGTAACCGGCATGCTTTGCCCATCACAGGAGAATCACTATGCCCCGACGCCCTCGTCGCAATCACACTTCCGCCTTCAAATCGAAAGTCGC
>CALLKY010000127.1 GCA_938083135.1 uncultured Alphaproteobacteria bacterium
CAAGTTACAAAAGAAAGAATGGCTTTTTGGGCAAAATTTATCACCGCGATGGAAGCGTCCGGTACCGTTTTCGATAGCTTAAATACTGATACAAAGCCTATTAGACGTTCGTATTCTGCTAGAGGGATTGGGCGAGCTTTAAAGTCTGAATTCCTGGATGTTGGTTTGAGAATTGGTGCGTCCACATCGACTTCTAAACCTCTTACGATCGAGATTGAAGTTGAAGATAAAAATTTACTAAATATTATAGTGCAACATGTTATGAACAAACAGTCCGAGGTTTTTGGAAGTTTAGACGTCAGTGTATACGAAGATAAAAGTAAGGCAGGGTTTAGATTGTTTCCTACATGGCCAGAATATAAGAAAAGAATTAGAATGGAAGATGCTGCAAATCATGAACTTACCGCTCGGATTTTGGCTTGGATGGCTGAATCCTTACCGCAGATTGAAACAGGACTGGTTCGTGCCATTAAAAACATCCGTGAAAATCAATTTCAAGATTTGACTGAGACTGTTCTTCCTGAAAACCCTGCGGCACCCGGACAGCACGATGCTCCCACTTCTGAGAGTGTTTGAAGTTACAACCATAGCAGATTTGGAGATTGTTGAATCGTATAGGTTTCGGTGGCGATTGATTTGGTGGTTCATGAAGCGAGCTGGACACCCGTATCAACCGAGCGCTCTGATCGGCGCATTCGTCGATATGCGTTGTCGCGTTGGTGAGAACGGGTCTGTAGCGGTGAGATTAGGCGCTTAAGCCTTTGGAAGCGTCAATTTCCCGGCCTCCAGACAGATTCATCCTGCGGCCGCCCGCCGTTCATGGAACACGAGCCGGTCCATATTGTAGGCGATGTTCGCCAGGGTCAGTTTCGCCTCGGCCCGCGCCAGGCCAATCGTGCGTATGAACAGCCCATAGCGGTTCTTCTGATGGGCGAAGACATGCTCCACATGGGCACGGATGCTGGATTTCTTGCCGTTGGCACGGGATGTGGCCTCTGACATCGGCTTGCCTTTGGGTTTGCGACGATGGATCTGACTGCGCAGTATCTTGCCCGATAACCATGCCTCATTCGCCTTGGAGCGGTAGGCGCTGTCCGCCCACACATCGCCGCTGGCATTATCCGTGGTCACGACCTGACACAGCATCCGTCCATCGCCGTGGGCGGCCGACGTCACGGCGAAGCTACGGATAAAGCCATAGCGGCGGTCGATGGCGATGTGCGATTTGTAGCCGAAGGTCGGGATCGCGATCATTGGTAAAGGCGTCCCATCGGGACGAAAGCGCACTTTGCCGCCGACCTTCAGTGTCCAGGGCGCATTCGTATCCTTCTGGGCGGCTTTGTTCGGTTCATCGGGCCATATCTCATCCGCCGTCTTGCCGGCCTTGATCGCCGCCTTCTCCTCGTCCGTGTTCCGCTGCTTCGGGGCTGGGACCAGGGAGGCGTCCACGATCTGGCCGGACATGCGTTGCCCGGCAGGCGATTGCGTGCAATCGCTGAGAGGGGGAATGTAGCCCTTCTTCTTCAATTGCCAATCGAAGGCCTTCATCACGCGCTGCAGCGTCCCGGTCTCGGTCAATTTGTTGCGGAACAGACGGATCGTGTTCTCATCCGGCGTCGGACCGCCCAGATCGAAGCCCAGGAAGCGCATCCACGACAGCCGATCCCTAATCATAAACTCCATGCGCGCGTCGGAGAGATTGTGCTGCGCCTGCAGGATCAACGCCTTGAACATCGATACTGGATCAAACGGCGGACGACCGCCCTTGGTGCCATTCCAATAACCAAGACCATCAACCAGCCAGTCACGAAAATACTCGAAATCGACTGTCGCATCGAGAACTTCAAGCGGATCGCCGTGCTTGCTCAGCAACGCAAGATGATCCGAAAGACCGAAAAGACCGTTGGGATTCATGACAACACCTCCGTGTCGTCAGTGAATCACATCGCCGGGCTGCCCGCGAGGTTAATACGGGTGTCCAGCTGGCGGAGGAGGCCAGTTTTCATGGCAAACGTTCTTTCCCTTGATCTCCGGCGTCGCCTGGTCGCGGCGGTTGAATCCGGCACGGCCTGCCTACAAGCAGCGACGCGAACATTGTCAGAGTGATCTGACTTGAGGTGATGGTCGTCGATCCATAGCCTTCTCGGATGAGAAAACCCTTCCGCTGCTTCAACAGTTCACCCGAGGTGGTCCGCCTAACGGTGAAGATGTACGTTCGCTACTTTCGCTGCGCCAAGCCGAGGATATGGTGGTGTCAGACCAATGACAAAGGGTCTCTGATCGACGCATCCGCGCAGCCGTTCAAGCAGCCAGTAGCCGCCACTCAGCCAGGGCGGCGGAGCGGTTTTGTTTGTAGATATCGCGGCTAACGAGATGGCGTTCGTGGTTGACGTGGTTATGGACGGCAGCGTGGCTTGAGGCGAACTTCTGTAGAGTTTTGATATCCCGGAACCGGGCCATGGCCCCTTCTCGTCTTCGGAATGGCTGGTGTGAGTTTTCCGCCCGATTGTTCAGCCAGCGACCGCATCGCTGGCGCAGCTTGATCCGCAGTACTTTCAGTGCGGCGCCATAGGATGCAAGACGGTCAGTAACGATAATCTTGTGGCTGCCATACCGCTTCATCGCGCGGCGCAAGAACTTAAGCGCAGCCTTGCGGTTTCTGCGTTTAGAGGCAAAGACTTCGATGACCTCGCCCTCATGATCGACCGCGCGCCTAAGATAATGTTGGACCCCGTTGATCCGCACAAAAACTTCATCGACATGCCAACGCCAAAGTGAATATGAACGTTGGTGGACCCGCCGTCTGCGGATCTCAGAAGCGAATAACGGCCCGAAGCGGTTCCACCAGAACCGGACGGTCTCATGGCTGATATCGATGCCTCGTTCAAACAGGATGTCCTCGACCTGGCGCAACGAAAGCGGATAGCGAACGTACATCATGACCGCGAGACGGATCACCTCGGGCGAACTATTGAAGCAGCGGAACGGGTTTTTCATCCAAGAAGGGTATGGATCGCCACTCACCGGCTCAAGTCAGATTGCTCTGACAGTGCCCTGATGTGTGCAGTGCTCTATCTTGCGAAGTGAGTATTCACAGCGGCATTGACACGTTAACCGCTGCTAGGCAACTCGGCCAGTAGGATTGGAAAATGCAGCCAATATCCTTCAAGCGCCATCGCTTTCCGCCGTCAGTGATTATGAACGCTGTCTGGCTCTATGCCCGCTTCACGCTTGAAACAGCTGAATGAATTTCCCATCCAATAATGGCATGGTTCGACCCTTATCGGCTTAAGTCAAAATAGGCTAACAATGCCATCTCAGTGCCCCTAGCTACCCATACGTTTGGAGAAATCCCAAGAGGTCAACTGTGTGGGTTCAATGCAAATAGCGCATTCATCTTTGCTAGCGTGAAGCAGGCCAGCTTGAAAATCCGGCGCTTCCGTGCCCATGTATCGATCCAGGAGGCGCTGCAACAGTGGGACACCATTCGTCTCGATCTTAGTATGTCCTCGTCCACGTACGCCCTTGTATGGAGGTGTTTCAATCGAAATATCGAAGGCGCAGCGTGGGTCGCGGCGCAGCGCACGTACAATTGCCGAACTAGGTTTGGCGGCCGCCCATAAAGAGCCCTCAATCCAAATGTGCCAAAGCGGCGTTAGAATTGGAAAGCCTGAAGCGCCATTCACAGCAAGACGCATGGGCGCATTTGTTTCGTGCATAAATGCGACAGCTTCCGACAACGACCAGGGCCCTCGTATGTTTTCATTACTACTCATCATGGGTACGGTGCACTGTCCGTCAGAAGTGGCTCGGGAAATTTGAACAACGGGGTCTGGTTTTATAAGTGGATCCCAGCCCTTGTTATGCCGCCGCCTTGATTGGCGTCAGCGCATTGAAGTAGGCCTGATCTGGTGTTTGTCCGTCAAGCGATGAATGTG
>CALLKY010000128.1 GCA_938083135.1 uncultured Alphaproteobacteria bacterium
ACCCGGCACGGCCGCCAATCAGTCCTCTGCCAACCAGATTAGCCCTTCGGCAGCCATCAAAAGCAAAAGCCTTGCAGATCAAGCCTTTCCCAACCATGCTTTCCTGGTTGGGACGATCCCACATGGGAAATCCCGGCTAAAAGACGTGCGCGGCCAGGAAAGCGCCAAGCGTGCGCTGGAGGCGGCGGCGGCAGGCGGCCATAACCTGCTGCTTGTCGGCCCGCCTGGTTCCGGCAAGAGCATGCTTGCGGCCAGGCTGCCGGGCATTCTACCGCCCTTCACGCCGGGCGAAGCGCTGGAGACGTCCATGGTCCATAGCGTCGCTGGTACGCTTGGCGTTGGCGGCGTGCTGGCTGATAGGCCGTTTCGGGACCCGCACCATTCGGCCTCGATGCCTGCATTAATCGGCGGCGGCATGCGTGCGAAGCCGGGAGAAGTATCCCTGGCCCACAATGGCGTGCTGTTTCTGGATGAATTGCCAGAATTTCCACGCGGCGTGCTGGAAGCGCTCCGCCAACCGTTGGAAACCGGACGTGCCGTCGTATCCCGCGCCAATGGTCATTATGCTTATCCTGCCCGGTTCCAGTTGATCGCGGCGATGAACCCCTGTCGCTGCGGTCATGCTGACGATCCGGTCAAAGGCTGCGGGCGCCAGCCAAAATGCGTCGCGGACTACACCGCCCGCCTTTCTGGCCCATTGCTGGACCGGATCGATATGCGCGTTGAAGCGCCTCGCGTCGCGGCTGCCGACCTGAACTTGCCACCGCCGACGGAGGGCACCGCCGAAGTCAGCGCCCGCGTCGCCGCCGCCCGGGCACGGCAGTACGAGCGCTACAGGGCGTTGGATCCTTCGGGCCAAACTCGCATCAACGCCTACGCGGACGGTGAAATTCTTTCGGCAGCAGCGAAGGCTGATGATGCGGCGCGAACCTTGTTGGAAAACGCCGCAGAACGCCTGCGTCTCTCGGCGCGTGGATATATCCGCGTACTCCGTGTCGCGCTGACAATTGCAGACCTGGCGGAAGCCCCAGGCGTCGCCCGCGCCCATGTAGCGGAAGCCTTGTCCTATCGGACGCACTAAAAGAAGATTCCCGCCGATTTCAAGCCATCCTTAACCAAAACATGGCCAAATCCCTCCCGGAGCAAACTCGATTGCCGGGAGCGTCGCTCTCGGGATCTCTGAAATTTTGGACTCAGTATGGCGTCAAAGAGCAGCAAAAAGTACGGGATGGCGCGGCTGACGCTTGCCCAGGCCTTTGCAGGCCTTGGTCTTGCCTTGCTCATCGTACTCGCAACCACCGCCACCGTAATTTCCGAGCGCATCTCGGCCATTGACGACTTGGCGCGAACGACCCGCGATGAAATTCTGCCAGACTCAGCGCAACATGCGTCAGCAGCCCTCACGACTGAGCGACTGATGCAGCTAACAATGCGCCTCTCCTATGCGACAACGATCTCAGAGCGCGATGGTTTTCGTGATCAGGCCGCTATCGTCGCTGACCTTCTAATGACCTCCGGCGATATCCATCAAAAAGCTGCAGGCACCAAAGCACTTGCGGCCATTCAGCAGGCGACCATCGCCGCGGACGACCGTGATCAACGCAAAGCTGAAATCAGAACAGAGCTAAAGGCTATGGACAGCAAGATTCAGAAACTTGCCAGCGCGCTCGCATCGATCACCGCCGACAATGAAATCCAGCTGAAACAGCAACTTGAGTTTCTATCGACTGCTTCAAATCCAGCAACAAACCCTGCTTCGAGCCGACTTATCCAACAGATATTCACTGCCAACGACGATGCGCAGGACTTACTTCAAAATGTCCGTGGAGCCCGCAGCTTAATCAGCCGCGCATTCGCAACCGAAGACCAAGACAAAGTATCTAAAATCCAGGCCTTGTTCACTGCGCATATGGACCAGGTCGTTGCCCAAGCAGATGGTCTGCCAACCACGAATGCCCTCAAGTATCTGCCAAAACTAGTCGGAGATATACGCGCGGCCAACGTAATATTTGATCTCCGCGAGCAGCAAATCGCTGCCAAAACAACAACCGTTCAGAACCTGAACCTTGCCACATCGACTTTAACAACCCTTGCGGATGAACTTGCCGCCGAGTCCATTGATCTGGCAGCGGCGAGCGCTACGAGCATCCTAAACGGCGTCGATAATATCCGCCTGGCGCTGGCTTCAGCCGGTGCTGCACTCCTCGTCATGGTCTTGCTGATCGGCCTGATGACGCGGCGATTAGTAATTCTGCCAATCCAGCGATCTGTCCATGTGCTGGCGGAACTTGGCGCTGGGCGAACTGCAGACCCGCCGCCACGCGCAAGCTTGAAAGAGCTGAATATGCTTGGCGACGTTGTTGCAAAATTCGCCAATGCTTTGCGCAGCATGGCGGAAATGAAGAAGCAAAAGTCCGCAGCTGAAGAAGAAGAAGAACGCAATCACGCAATGCGCCAGGAAATGAGTGCATTGGCCAATGAATTTGAATCAACGGTGATGGCGTCTGTATCCCAGATCGGCAGATCAGCAGATGAATTGCGCCAATCCTCGGATTTCATGTCGGATGCCATCAGCGCCACCGAAACTTTGTCCCACAGCTCCCGCGATCGCGCTGCTGAAGCCCGCGAGAATGTTGACGGCGTCGCCGCCGGATCGCAACAGATTGCGAGCAGCATCGGCGAGATCGAAACCGCTGCATCGGATGCAGCCCAGCGGTCCCAACGCGGCGCGGACGCTGCTGCGAACGCCAAAGCATCTGTATCCGGCCTGACTGATGACGCAAACCGGATTGGCGAAGTTGTTAATCTGGTCAGCGAGATCACGAAACGCACGAACTTGCTGGCGCTAAACGCGACCATTGAAGCCGCGCGGGCAGGTGAAGCCGGGCGCGGATTTGCGATTGTCGCGGGCGAAGTCAAGCAGCTTGCTGGCCAAACCGCAGAAGCCGCGCACGAGATCGTAGAGCATGTGAAGCGCATCCGAGACGGCGTCACGGAGACCTCTGATCATATTGAGGTCATCGCCGATGTCGTCGCATCCACATCTGATATGGCGGATATGATCGCGTCATCCGTATCGCAACAGGCGGCCACGACCCGCAGCATTGCAGATCGTGCCGGGGGAGCCGCCGCTGCCAATGTCGAGGTGGCTGACCTGATTGCCCAGCTCAACGAGAAAGCCCGGTCTGGCAATGCGGTCGTGGAGCAAGTCTCCATCGCCGCCAATGAAATCCACGATGTTGCCGACACGCTGCGCACTGACGTTGACGGATTTATCACTGGCCTGCGCGCACGCGCATCTGGTTAGCGCCAATCCGGGCCACATGCTAAGGACACGACCTCATTCGCTCCATTGAGGCCGTATCTTTCATGACCATCCATTTCATCGGTGCCGGGCCAGGCGCACCCGACTTGATTACAGTTCGGGGCCTCCGCATGATCCAAGCGGCAGACCTTGTGCTCTATGCAGGCTCTTTGGTGCCCGAAGCTGTTGTGGCAGAGGCAAAACCGGGCGCACAGGTGGTTGATTCCGCCCCGATGGACCTGGATGCCATTATTGAAATGATGGCGGCGGCCGTCGCAGATGGCGGCATTGTCGCCCGCGTCCATTCCGGCGATCCATCCATTTACGGTGCCATTGCAGAGCAGATGCGCCGCCTGGATGCCCTTGGCCTCGAATTTGACGTCACGCCCGGCGTGCCTGCGTTTGCGGCAGCAGCGGCGGCGCTGAAGATGGAGCTGACCCTGCCAGAGATCGCGCAAACGGTGATTATCACCCGCACATCCGTCCGCGCCACTGCCATGCCTGAAGGCGAAGACCTGGTGACGTTGGGCAAAAGTGGTGCCACGCTGGCGATCCACCTATCCATCAACAATCTGGCGAAAGTAACCCGTGAGCTAACGCCGCTTTACGGCGCGGATTGCCCCGTGGTCGTTGTGTATCGTGCGACCTGGCCGGATGAGCTGATTATCCAAGGAACACTTGGGGACATTCGCGCTGCTGTGAAGGCAGCCAAAATCACCCGCACGGCCCTGATCCTGGTTGGTCCCGCACTTGGTGAACATGCATTCCGAGACAGCAAGCTCTATGACGCCGCGCACCATCATGTGCTGCGGCCGAAATCGGCTTAGGGTGTTTTTTAGAGCATATTCGGTTCTGAACAGGCCGCGTTGCTGCAATTCCGGCACGACCAGATCACAGAAATCCTGAAGTGAGCCCGGCATGATGGGCGGCAGTAGATTGAAGCCATCAGCCCCGCCTTCCCTAAACCAATGCTCCATATGATCCGCCACGTCTTTGGCATCGCCAACAATCAGGCAGTGATTGCGCGCAGCCTTGGACTGCACGGCGACTTGGCCAAGCGTATAGTTCTTCTCCCGCCCGATCCTAACGAATGTACCCGGGCCGCTCATACGAAGGTCATTGCCTTCAAGTTCTGGCATCGGCCCGTCCGGGTCATAGCCAGAAAGATCTACCCCGCCGAGCAATAGACTAAGGCCATGAATTGCATCCGCCACATCGACCATGGAGTGCAGCGCATCAAACTTTGCCTGCGCTTCTTCTCGCGTTCGCCCAACGAAGACCGACAGCCCCGGCATGACTTTCACGTCACCAGGTGCCCGACCATGGCCCACGGCGGCGTCTTTAACCTGACGATAGAACGTTTGCGCCGCTTGCAAATCCGCCTGCGCCGTGAAGACGACATCTGCAATGCGGGAACCCATGCTAACCGTCGCATCTGACCCACCGGCTTGAATGACCACAGGTCGCCCCTGGGGCGAGCGCGACGCATTCAGCGGGCCTTTCACCGAGAAGTGTTTGCCTTTGTGATTCAGTGTGCGGATTTTCGATGGATCGAAAAACTCACCGGACGCCTTGTCATACAATAGCGCATCCGCGTCGAAACTGTCCCAGAGACCCATCACAACATCAGCGAACTCATTGGCGCGTTCGTAGCGATCTGCGTGGGCTTGGTGGCGCTCCAGGCTGAAGTTTTGCGCCTCTTCCTTCTGGCCGCCAGTAACGCAATTCCAACCAGCACGACCGCCACTAATGTGGTCCAGTGACGCAAACATGCGGGCAACCGTATAAGGTTCCGAATAGCTGGTGGCGGCAGTTGCCGCGAGGCCAATATTCTTTGTCAGCCCAGCCAATGCGGACAGCAACGTCATCGGCTCCAAACGGTTCACCTTGGAGCTATTGGTGATGGCGTCCAGGTCGTCCCCGCCGACGATAGCGATTTGGTCAGCGATGAACAGCATGTCCAGTTTGCCGGCTTCAGCGATCTTCGCGAACGCGATCCAGCGTTGGAAGTTTGAACCGCCATCTACCCAGGCATCCGGATGGCGCCAACCAAGGTGGTGGTAATTGCCATCAGCCGTCAAAAAGACGGCGAGGTTCATGTGCGCCTGCTTTGGCTCTGTCTTTCCCAAGGACCCCTCCTAACCGCGCAGCGCCCGCAATTGTGGCAAATAGCCTGATGGATCAACCCGCGCATCAATCATGCAAGGACCGCCTGCCGCCGCCGCCGCATTGGCCGCCGCCCGCATCTCCTCACCCGTTTCTGCCCGCCAGGTTTTGAACCCAAAGCCTTCTGCGACCGCAGCGAAATCAGGCGTGCGCCACGCAAGGCCAAGGTCCGTCATCTGCCGTTGCTCGCGCTTGATATCTATGAGCGAAAGCCGGGAGTCGTTGAATACGATGACGGTTAGCTTGGCATCCATTTCAGCAGCGGTCTTAAGCTCACCCAGGCACATCAACAGCCCGCCATCCCCCGTCATCGCGACAGCGCCACGGGCCGGATCATGCAAGGCCGCAGCAACGGCAGCAGGCAGCGCAAAACCCATGCTGGCAAGGCCATTTGAAATCAGCACATCAAGCGGGTGACTGGCTTCCCAAAAAGCGCAGGCTGAGAACATATGCGCGCCGGCATCCACGGCCAATCGGGGCTTGCCCGCGAAAGCGGCAACCGCTTCTTTGACAACGACGGCAGCAGAAAGACCATCGACGGCAGGCATGTCCATGCCGTCCAGGAAAGATTGGCGGCAGGCCGCGATTTCAGGCGCTGTCCAATCAGAGGCACCTACCGCACCCGTTAGCCCAGTCAAAATCGCCGCCAAATCACCGACGACCCGCGCGGCTGGCGTGAAGTAATGGGGATCATGAATATGGGCCGTCAGGTCCAACACCGGGCCGTCATAGGGCCATGGTTTGCGGATCAGCTCAACCGGGTCCAGGCCAATCGTCACGATCAGATCAGCCGCAGCTACGGTGGGCTGTTCAATGGCACCGCCTGTGAATATCCCGGCGAAATTCGGGCTGTCATCGGCGATAACGCCCTTAGCCATGTACGTCACGAGCGCTGGCGCGCCAAGCGCATCCGCCAAAGCACGCACGGCTTTCGCAACATCATCATAGGTCGCTTCAAGGCCAGCGATGACGACCGGGCGGCGGGCATTGCTGAGCACCGTTGCAGCGCGCTCCAAGGCCTCTAGGTCCGGCAAAGCCCGATGCGTGTCCGCCACAGGCGGGGCGTCGATATTGGCGGTCATCAATTCAGGATCAGCGAGTAGCAATGCGGGACCAATCGGCGCTTGCATCATTGCATCCAACGCGGTGGATACAGCGAAAGCTTCCGGCTGCAGGACCTTCGACTTGCCGCCAGCAACCGGGCCGAAAAGGCTTTCGCCCAGGGCCGCTTGGTCGAATACTTGGTGCGATAGAAATTTCAGTTCGTCGGTGTCAAAGCTTTCCGCCGCCATCAGGGTCGGC
>CALLKY010000129.1 GCA_938083135.1 uncultured Alphaproteobacteria bacterium
TCCTCAGAAAAGCCGCCGCCCGTAATCTCCCAGATCTCTGGGACGCCATCCGAGACGCCATCGACGACCTCACGCCAAACGACTGCAGGAGCTACTTCACAGCTGCAGGCTATGAACCAGAATGATGGGAATCTGCTCTAGGGCGCGGCAACTGCTGGCGCAGTCCATCAACGAAGCGCGACGCCGCGCCAATCTCACACGATACTTGCCAGAACAGATTGCCGGCAGACTGGCGGACGGCGGCGTCGATGAACTGCGCCATGGCCGTCGCCAGGAGGTCGCAGTGTTGTTCACCGATGTCCGAAACTTCACTGGCCAATCGCTGCAGATGTCCCCCGAGGCGCTGGGTGCATTCATCACAGAATTCCGCCGCCGGGTTGGGTCCGCCGCAAGCGCCAATGGCGGTGTTATCGACAAGTTTATCGGCGACGCCGCGATGATTGTATTCGGGCTGGATGCCAAATCGCCTGCCGACCGAAAAGAAGCCGCACGCGCGGCTCTGGCCTGTGCTGACGCCATCTTGGCCGAAGTCAGCGCATGGTCTGCACAGCGCACCGCAGGCGGAGCAGCCCCCGTGCACGTCGGTGTCGGCGTCCATTTCGGGGAGGCCTATTGTGGTGCGATTGGAGATGAAGACCGGCTGGAATTCACCGTCCTTGGCGATACCGTAAACGTTGCCGCACTGCTTGAAGCTTTCACGAAAACGGCAGGCAAACCGATTGCCGCTTCAGAAGATGTATTTACAGCGGCAGGCGTTTCCACAGAGGATTGGGAGGCGCTTGGGCCTGTCGCACTTCGGGGCCGGGACGAAACAACGGTCGTCTTCGCCAGCGGTGGCTGACGCGGCCCGCCTCACCAAGCAGTGATCACCGCACTGCTTTCCGTCCATGCCAGAATGCCGCATCATACATGCTCAGTGAGGATGGGGAGGTCAGCAGGCATGATGGCGAAGGGGCAAGTGCTGCTGCGATTTCTGGTGCTGAATATTTCAGGATTTGCACTGCTGTTTGCAGCTTGGCTGCAAGGCTGGGTCAGCCAATTGATCAGCGGTGACGGTACGCGTATTTCGGCGGGGATTGCGGTTGTTTTCCTAGGCGGACTTGGCCTAACAGCCCTCCGCGCGCTCAGGATTGACCGGGCTGTTTCTGCTGGATCGGCAGCCCCTCTGGGCTATGGCCTCACATCAATTGACGCGATCCGCATCCGGCTTGGTGAGGAGCTTGGCACCGTCCGCAACATCGCCAATGCGCTGGTGTTTCTGGGCTTGATTGGCACTGTCGTCGGCATCGTCATAGCGCTTTCAGCCGTAGACCCGGACGCTGTCGCAGACCCCGCCAAAGTAGCGCCCATGGTGGCTGAATTGGTGGACGGCATGGGTGTTGCACTCACGACCACGCTGGTTGGTGCCGTTCTGCACCTTTGGCTTTCAATGAACTATCGCCTGATCGCTGGCGGGGCGACCGCATTTTTGGCAACGCTCATCGACGCCCGAGCCCGTGAGCAGCAAGGCTAACGGCCATGCAGTCCGAATTCGACGATCCGTTTGAGCAGGACAGCGGCGGCACAGTCTTCCGGGACGTGGTGTTGCTGGCACTGATCGGCTTCGTTGCCATGGTCATCATGATCCTGCCGCACATCAACCCGCCGAAGACCGAGAACACTGCAGACCATCGCGCGCCCGGCAACGTCATTGTTGAATTGCACTGGCCGAATACCCTCGCCTACGACATCGACCTTTGGGTACAGGCACCGAAGGATGTGCCGGTTGGGTTTTGGAACAGCACCGGTCGCGTTTTCAGCCTGCTTCGGGACGACCTGGGCATGGCGGGCGACGCCACGGAACGGAACTATGAGGTGGCATATTCCAAGGGTATACCGGCGGGTGAGTACATCGTGAACGTTCACTTATACGGCCGCATTCCGCCCCGGACGGAGATTCCAATTACGGTCGTGACCAGCGTCAAGAAAGCCGTGGGCGAAAGCTCCAAGCAAATCCTGACGCGCTCAATGATCCTGCGCACCCATAATGCTGAACGCACCGTCTACAGTTTCGCACTGACCAGCGATGCGGAGCTTGAACCAGACAGCGTGACGACCCTGCGCAAACGCTTAATCACGATCGAGTAAGGAGACCTCTGATGGCGCTCACATTCGGGTTGATTGGCGGGATCATTCTGGTTCTGGCGGCTTTGGCCTGGCTGGCGGTCGCAGGGGGTGCCCGATTTAGCGCCCGCATCGCCGCAGTCGCTATCCTGATTTTCGGCATTGCGCTTGGCTTCGCGACCGTCCCAGAGCTGCTTGGCCGCCCGAAACCTGTCGATAAGGCATGGCTGGAGGCGAATGAGCCCCAGTCTCGATTGCTGGCCGCCAAGATTGATCCAGAAACCGGCATATACCTCTGGCTGCTGTTCCCGGGGGAGACCGTCCCGCGCGCCTATGACGTGCCGTGGCAAAAGCAGCTCGCAGAGAAGATTGACGCTGCCATGAATGAAGCCGCACGGCGGGGGCTGGATGTCGTGATTAACGCACCGATGTCGAAATGGGCGCTATTTGATGCAGGCGATTTCCCCGTGACCATCGTCCCCCCTGCCAACCTGCCGCAGAAGTCCCGGCCCCGCAGTCCGCGTAAAGTTGACCCCGGCATATAGGCAGCCTCATTTTTTGACTCGTCATTTCGTTAAGGATTGCGTACGACACGTGCGTATCCGCCCGCTCTCGCGGGCTTGTTCCAAAAATATTAAACACGGGAGACGACATTTCATGCGTAAGCAGTTTACTTATAAGGCGCTCCGCTCGGCCGCGATTGCGTCCGCAGTCGCAGCCGCCGCAATGACCGGGGCGACCGCCCAGGCCAAAGACACCATTAAGGTCGGCGTTGTGTCGTTCCTGACCGGCCCTGCAGCTGGTCCGTTCGGCGTACCGGGCAAGAATGGCGCTGAGCTGATCATCGACGCCATCAACAAGGGTGAGCTTCCAGCGCCCTACAACACCAAAGGCTTCGCCGGTGCCACGATGGACCCGGTCTACACCGATGAAGCTGGTGGCAACTCCAAGCAGGTCGCTGAATATCGCAACCTCGTGGAAAAGCAGAACGTTGACGCGCTGATCGGCTACATCTCCTCCGGTTCCTGCATGGCCATGGCGCCAGTTGCAGAAGAACTGCAGAAGCTGACGATCATGTCCGTTTGTGGCACGCCGCGCCTGTTCGAAGAAAAACTGCGCTCCGTCGTATTCCGGACCCAGGGTAATGCCGTTGGTGATTCCATCGCCGCCGCACGCTACATGACCGAAATGTTCCCGGACCTGAAGACCTATACCGGCATCAACCAGAACTATGCCTGGGGCCAGGACAGCTGGAAATTCTACAGCTTGGCCATGGCAAAGTTGGACCCGGCTTCCAAAGCCTCCAGCAACCCACAGTTCCCGAAGATCTTCTCCGGCCAATATTCGGCTGAAATCTCCACCTTGTCCTTGGACAAAGCGAAAGTCGTGCATTCCAGCTTCTGGGACGGCGATATTGAAGCTTTCGTGCTGCAAGCCCTGGTTCGTGGCTTCTTTGAAGACAAGAAGTTCGTATCCGTGGTTGGCGCATCCGCCGTTGACAGCCTTGGCAAGAAATTCCCCAAGGGTGTTGTTATGGGGACGCGTGGCCCATACGGCCTGCTGACACGTTTTGATCGCTCCCGCCCGCTGAACAACTGGTTCGTAGACTCCTACAAGGCGCGCTATGGCGTGTACCCAACGGGTCCCTCCTACCAGTACGCAAAAGCAGTGCTGTACTACAAACTGGGCATGGACAAAGCAGCTGCAATGGCTGGCAAATTCCCAACCCAAGACGAAGTTGTTGCGGCCCTTAAAGGCATGGAATTTGAAAGCTTCGGCGGCTCTGTGAAAATGGCCCTCGGTGGCGGCCATCAGGCGATCCATGAGGTCGGCTATGGCATCACTACTTGGGACAAGGAAAAGAAAGCGCCGTCTGCTACAGACGTCAAATTCTATTCCGCTGAATGCATCAACCCGCCAGAAGGCACGCTTGCAGCTGATTGGCTGGAGCAGGGCATGCCCGGCGCTAAGTGCTAATCAGCACAGCGCACTCACTTAAGACACTGGCCGGGGCGATGGAAACGTCGCCCCGGCCAGTGCTTACCTTCTTGCAATCCATCTTTTTGGCGATTTTTGCTAAATTCTTGCCAATTTTGACTGAGGCGCACGACACATGCAGCTTCTCATTACAATTCTTTTGGATGGGCTGACCTACGCATCCTATCTGTTCATCGTTTCCGTTGGCCTGACGATTGTTTTTGGGGTTTTGAAAATCCTGAACGTCGCACATGGCGCATTTTATGCGTGGGGCGCATATGCCTCCGCCTACGCAATCACCTATGCCAGCGACATGGAATATGCCGACTGGATAGGCTTTGTTTGTATTTTCCTGGCCGCCGCCGCTGTCGGCTTGGTCCTCGGCATGATCATAGAGCGCGTCATTCTGCGCCATATGTATGCCCAGGATGAAGTTCTGATCGCGCTCGCCACATTCGGCATCTTCCTGATTTTGGAAGATGTGATCCTGCTGGTTTTCGGCGTCAATCCCTACTTTGCCTATCAACCGATGGCGCTTTTGGGCCGCATTCCCGTCGGCGGCATCAGCCGAGATGTCTATTCCTTCACGCTGATGGCGCTGGCCTGCATCGTTGCCTTCAGCTGCTGGTGGGGCTTAACCCGCACCAAATGGGGCAAGTTGATCAGCGTCGTAATCTATGACCGCGAGATTAGCCAAGCCATGGGCATCAACGTCTCCATGGTCTACCTGATCGTCTTTGTTATCGGCGCTGGCCTGGGCGCGCTTGGCGGGGCTTATGTCGCGCCCACGCTCTCCGTAGCACCCGGCTTTGGCATTGACGTTATCGTGTTGAGTTTCGCGGTGGTCGTCATTGGCGGCATGGGATCAATACCGGGGGCGCTGATCGGCGCGCTGATGGTGGGCATCCTACGCGCTGTCGCCGTGCATAAGATGCCAGAGCTAGAGCTCTTCGTCGTATTCGCTGTCATGGCGGGCGTATTGATCATCCGGCCAGAGGGCTTGTTCGCCCCGGCCAAAGCCCGAACCATTTAAGGAGGGACGGCAGCGATGTTGCAAATTCTGCGCTCTGACAAAACCGTCCGCTGGACATTGTTCGGCTTTTTCGTGCTGGCCATCGCCGGCAATTTCATGCCGACCTGGGTCCAGAATAACCTGATGTTCGGCATGGCCCGCGGCCTCGCCGTGCTGGGCCTGATGGTGTTGTGGCGGACGGGCCTGATCTCCTTTGGGCATGCCCTGTATTTCGGTATTGGTGCCTATGCGGTCGCGTTGGCGGACAAGCACTTTGGCGTTTCGGACATCTTCGTCCGCTTGATCCTCGCGATGGGTGCAGCAGGATTTGTCGGTCTTTGCCTGGGCTTCATCCTCAGAAAGTACCGCTCAATCTTCTTTGCCATGCTGAGCCTGGCCTTCTCTATGGTGCTCTACGGCGTTCTAGTGAAGGTGGAGGCGCTTGGATCGACAGATGGCTTCTCCGTGAGTGCCACGTCGATTTTAGGCTGGACGCCGGAGAGTAAATACACGCTGTTCTGCGCCATCATCGTCGCCTGCGCGACATCTGCATGCATGGTCCAGTACTACCTGAAAACCGGCCTTGGCGCGCTGACCACAGCGATCCGGGACAATGAGTTGCGGGTGGAATATCTGGGCTATTCGGTCGCGAAAGCCATTCACTTCAAATACATCATCTCCGCAGCGCTTGCGGGCGCATCTGGCGCTATGATGGCGATGGCCTTGGGCCAGGTTGACCCGGATTCCATGGTCAACTGGACCGTATCTGGCGAATTGGTGTTTATCACTGTCATGGCCGGTCCGGGCAGCGTGATTGCCCCCTTCATTGGCGGCGTCGTGTTTGAATTCCTGCGTACCTATGCGTTTGAATTAGCCCCCCATGCCTGGCAGTTGATCGTCGGTGGCACATTGCTTGCGATCATTTTCTTCTTGCCCATGGGCCTTTGGTCCCTGCTTGAACGCATTTGGGTGCGAAAGGGGTCTTCCTCATGACCGCCTCCCCAGCCCTTAAGGTCACGGACCTTTGCAAGTCCTTTTCCGGAATCACGGCTGCCAACAACATCAATGTTGAAGCGGCAGATGGCGACATCATCGGTATTATCGGCGCGAACGGTGCTGGCAAGACCGTGTTCGTTAACATGATCACGGGATATCTGAAGCCGACCAGCGGCAAGATTGAGTTCCACGGCCAAGACATCACCGGGATCGAGCCCCGTGATGCGACCCATGTGGGCGTATGCCGTTCCTTCCAGGTCAGCCAGGTCTTCATGACGATGACCGTGCGCGAGAACCTTCTGATCGCGCTTGCCATCGCCAAGGATGAGGGCAAAGCCATGCTCTCCTCGCCGCGCAGCCCAGACTTGGTGGCTGAAGCGGACCGGATGATGCAGGCCTACAAAATCCATGACCACGCTGACGCCGTCGCCAGCACCTTGAGCCAGGGCGTGCGGAAGCTGCTTGATATCGCTATGGCCGTCGTCGCGAACCCAAAGGTATTGCTGCTGGACGAGCCAACATCCGGCGTATCGGTAGAAGAGAAGTTCGCGATCATGGACATCGTGATCGCAGCGCTGAAAGAAAAAGGCGTGACGGTCCTGTTCGTTGAGCACGACATGGAAATTGTGGAGCGCTACGTAGACCGGGTTCTGGCCTTCTACCAAGGCGAAGTCATCTGTGACGCCCCGCCCGCGGAAGCGCTGCAAGACCCCAAGGTCATCGAATACGTGATCGGCCACGATCATGCGCCAAACCCAACACCACCTGCCGATGCCGCTAGCGCTGCTGCAAACGGGACAGAATCCAATGCTTGAAGTGAACGGCCTTAGTGTCGATATCGGCCCCGTCAATATTCTGCGCGACGTCTCGCTCCGGCTTGAGAGCAAACAGATGGTCGGGTTCATTGGCCGGAACGGTGCGGGTAAAACCACATTTCTACGTGCCGTTATGGGCCTGCTGAAGGCCAAAGCCGGCACAATCAGCCTGGATGACACAGAACTTCTGGCCCTGCCCGCCCACCATCGCGCTGGTCTGGGCATTGGCTATATGCCGGAAGATCGCAAGCTGGTACCGAACCTGACTGTCGAAGAAAACATCAAGACGCCGGTCTGGTCCGTTGGTGTTGAAAACTGGGAAGCGCGGCTGGAATGGATCTACACGCTGATCCCAGAAGCTGTTGAGTTCCGCCATCGCCCGTCCACAAGTCTATCTGGCGGACAGCAGAAACTGGCGGCACTGGCCCGCGCGCTGATGGTTGGCAACCGGATGCTGCTCCTGGATGAGCCTTCGGAGGGCATTGCCCCTGCGCTCGCCAAACGGATGTCAGACATTCTGGCAAACCTGAAGGCTGAGGGCGTCTCGATCCTGATCGCCGAATCGAACACCCAGCATTGCGCCGATTTGCTGGACAGCATGTATGTGGTCGAGCGTGGCAGCGTTGAAGCGGCCTAACGAAACCCGTTAGCTGGTGGCGGCGAAGAGTTCGCGGCCGATCAGCCAGCGGCGGATTTCAGATGTGCCAGCGCCGATCTCATAAAGCTTGGCGTCCCGCAACAACCGGCCTGTCGGGTAATCATTGATATAGCCGTTGCCACCCAGCGCCTGGATCGCCTCAAGTGCCATCCAAGTTGCCCGTTCGGCGGTGTAAAGAATTACCCCAGCCGAATCGATTCGCGTTGCATCGCCCCGGTCACACGCCTGCGCCACTGCATAGGCATAAGCTTTTGAGGCGTTCATCGTGACGTACATATCCGCCAGTTTGCCCTGCATCAGCTGGAATTCGCCAATCGGCTGGCCGAACTGCTCCCGTTCATGCACATAGGGAATAACAACGTCCATCGCAGCCTGCATGAGGCCGAGCGGGCCACCGGACAGCACGAGACGCTCATAATCTAGGCCGCTCATCAGCACTGCGGCACCGCCGTCGACCTTGCCCAGCACGTTCTCTTCCGGCACCTCGCAATCCTCAAACACCAATTCAGCGGTGGAGGACCCGCGCATGCCGAGCTTGTCGAGCTTTTGGGCAGCGCGGAAGCCTTTGAAGTCTTTCTCGATGATGAAGGCGGTAATGCCGCGCGGGCCGGCATCCTGGGTGGTGCGGGCGTATACGACCAACGTTTCAGCGTCTGGACCGTTCGTGCACCACATCTTATTGCCGTTCAGGATGTAGCGGTCACCCTTCTTTTCAGCCCGTGTGCGGAGCGACACGACATCGGAACCTGCACCAGGCTCGCTCATAGAAAGCGCGCCAACATGCTCGCCAGAAATCAGCTTCGGCAGGTATTTCCGCTTCTGCTCATCCGTGCCGTTCCGGCGCAATTGATTGACGCAGAGATTCGAGTGCGCGCCGTAAGACAAGCCTACCGAGCCGGACGCGCGGGAGAGTTCCTCCACCACGACCATATGCTCAGTATAGCCCATGCCAGCACCACCATACTCCTCCTCGACCGTTAGGCCGAGCAGACCAAGCGCGCCCATTTTGGGCCACAAGTCCCGGGGGAATGTGTCGTCGCGGTCAATATCGGCGGCAATGGGTGCCACTTCATCCGCCGCGAACGCGGCCACGCTTTCGCGGACCATTTCCACAGTTTCGCCAAGCGCGAAATCAAAGGGCGGCAAGCTATTCGAAATCATTGCAAGGGCCCTTTCCGGATGAATGTTGGTATCAGCCTATTTTTTAAGGCCGAAATCCCCAAACCGCTTGTTGAAGCGGCCAAGGCGACCACCAGCATCGGTCAAGTGGACGCCGCCACCTGTCCAGGCCGGGTGCACCAGCGGATCAATGTCGAGGCGAAGCGAATCGCCTTCGGCACCGTAGGTGGAGCGGGTCGTGAATTCGCTGCCATCAGACATGATGACTTTGATTTCGTGATAGTCAGGATGGATATCGGTTTTCATGGCGCGCATGCTCTTCTTATAGGGGCGGCGGCGGGAATCGGGCTGATCCGCCCGTCGCGTGTCGCACATTATAACAGTTTCTGGCGGCGTTCTTGGCTACTTGCGCCCAGATATCACCTTCAGGAAGCGCGGTTTATATGGCGTCCCGGCCAAGACTGCAAGTCAAATGGGTAAACCTGCCATCAATCAGATGTGCTCCTTGGGTAAAGACTCCACTTAAGCCGATAGCCAATTGTTTCTAATAGATTATCAAATATGTTGCAAAAAAGTCACAGCCGCGTGCTTTTTGCAACAGCGCATGCTTAATATGATTGACCCATCGCTTTAAGGCGCCCTACAAAGCGGTTGTGGCTGAACGAGGGGTTCGGCACTAATCTACCTAGAGAGAGGGTATCTCATGAAAAAGTCACTTCTCGCGACTACGGCTCTGGCGGCGCTCGGCGCTGTTGCAGTCGCTGGTCCGGCAACTGCTGCTGAAAAAATCAAAGTCTCCGTTGGCGGCTACATGGAACAGTGGTTCGGTTATTCCGACAACAAGAACAGCGTCGCTCCTAACCGCGACGGCTTCGACCAACAGTCCGATGGTGAAATTCACTTCAAGGGTTCCACGACCCTTGATAACGGCATCAAAGTCGGCATCAACGTACAGCTCGAAAGCCAGACCTCTGGCGACACCATCGATGAGCAGTTCGCATATGTCGAAGGTTCTTTCGGTCGCATCAATCTCGGCTCTGAAAACGCAGCATCTTACCTGATGCACTATGGCATCCCCAGCCACGGTGCAGGCATCGATTCCGGCGACGTATCCGGCTGGATTGCAGGCGTTGACTTTACTGGCCACCGTACAAACGGTCGCGGTATCGACAATGACTCTGAAAAGCTGACATATTTCACGCCGCGTTTCTCTGGTTTCCAGGTCGGCGCTTCTTATGTGCCTCAGATGAACCAGGATACTGACGGCTTTAACGGTAACAACAGCGCCAACAGTAATGATGGTATCCGCGACGACAGCTTCTCTGTAGCTGCGAACTTCAATCGCGCATTTGGCGACATCAAGATCCAGGCATCCGCAGGTTATCAAGACTTCGGCGATGATGATGCAGTAGCTGGCGATCTTGAATCTTACCAGTTCGGTCTGCGTCTTGGCTTTGCTGGTTTCGGCATCGCAGGCACCTATGGTGAAGAAGATCGTGCTGTTGGCAGCGCCCAGGAAACAATCGGTCTTGGCGTCAACTACGCCGCTGGCCCATTTGGCGTGTCCCTCAGCTATATCGGTTCCGAGCGTGACGACACTCAGCAGGAACAAGACGCTTTTGAACTTGGCGCTAAGTACAAGCTTGGGCCAGGCGTAGAAGCTCGCGGTTCCGTCTACTATGCTGAAGGCGACAATGCCGCTGGCGTAGAAGTAGCTAACGGCTTCGCAGTCGTCGGTGGCCTGAAGCTCGGCTTCTAGTCTACCTAGACTGTAAAGACTCGACGGGGGCGGCTTTCGGGCTGCCCCCGTTTTCTTTTGACCAACGACTCAGGGTCAGGACCCTAGAACGAGGAACACTGTGGGCATCGTTTGGATTGCGTCATATCCAAAATCTGGCAATACCTGGGTCCGCGCGTTTCTGGCCAACTATGCTGCCAATGGCGATCAGCCTTTGGATATCAACGCACTTAGCGATTTTGGCCATTCAGACGGAAATGTGAAGCCATATGAAACGGCTACAGGTCGGCCGTTTGACAGCCTTACTGTTCAGGAAATTGCGAACGTTCGGCCGCGCGTCCAGGCGGTGTTAGCAGCGAACGGTTCACATACCCCTGTCAAAACACACGCCGCTATTGGTGCAGTATATGGAGCACCGACTATCAACATGGCTGTCACCAGCGGTGCCATCTACATCGTGCGCAATCCTCTGGACGTCGTACTGTCATATGCTGACCATTACGGCTTGACCCATGCCCAGGCGGCAGATGCTCTAGTTAGCCCCACCACTGCCATAGCACGCTCCAAAACAACTGCTCCCGAGCATTTGGGCGATTGGGCCACACATGTCCGTAGTTGGACAGGCACACCGTCGCCAATCTTGAAGGTGCTTCGCTATGAAGATATGCAGCAAGCGCCGGAACAAGCTTTCGCCACTGCCTTACCACTCATGGGGCTAACACCAGACCCAGCACGGCTTAGAAAAGCTGTGCAAAACGCAAGCTTTAAGGAACTCTCAAATCAAGAGGCTACTGCCGGATTCCGTGAAAAATCGTCCAACCAAGCGCGATTTTTCCGCAGTGGTGGAAGCGGTCATTGGCGCAGCCAGCTGGCACCAGACCTCGTCGAGAAGCTCACTACGAAACTACGGCCAGAGATGCAACGGTTCGGCTATCTGGATAGCTCTGGCCGCCCAGTATGAAGCAGCCTTAAAACGTCGGCGGAGTGCACGCTGAGATCACGACGCAGGCGGCATTGCCGATATTGCGGAAGCGATGCGGCAAGCGGGAATCGAATAGATAAGCGTCCCCTGGTCCCAGCACTTGGGCGCGGTCGCCCACCGTTACTTCGATGTGACCTTCAACGATGATGCCGGCTTCCTCCGCCTCATGGGCGTAGAGGTCCTCGCCCGTATCCGCACCCGGCTCATAGCGCTCATACAGCATCTGTAGCGAGTGCTGCGCCGCATCCCCCACTTCCTTGAACACAGCCTTGATTTCGCCCTTCGCCATCGGCGGCGTAATCTCGCGAAGGTCTTCATGGCGGAAGAAGATCGTCTCCTCCATCGCAGCTTCCACCGCAAAGAATTCTGAGATTGAAATACCAAGCCCGTCCAGGATCTTCTTCAGTGAGGAGATAGACGGGCTGGTCCGATTCTGCTCGACCATAGAAATCATGCCATTTGTGACGCTGCTAAGCTCCGCAAGCTGGCGCTGAGATAGGTTTTGCGCTTCCCGAAGTGAGCGCAAACGCTGCCCTACATCGATATCCATGGCGATTCCTCCTCCAAATTTTTGAACCATCTCAAAGCCATAGGCCTTTGGTGGAACACTTGTGTTTGTTCATCATATTTTACGTATTGATCAAAATTCTAACCTGATATAGAAAAATGTCCACACTGTTTAATTTAATGATCACACGCGCGCCCTGATGACGGCGCGCCCTATCGGAAAGGTTTCACGCCATGTCTGCCAATGCAGCTCTCTGGGCTCGCCGCCAAGCCGCCGTCCCCCGTGGCGTCGCCACTGCCACACCGATTTTCGCTGACCACGCTGAGAATGGCGAAATTTGGGATATGGACGGCAAGCGTTATGTGGACTTCGGCTCAGGCATCGCCGTGACCAATACCGGGCACCGCCACCCAAAGGTTATGGCAGCCGCCATGGCGCAGATGGAGCGCTTCACGCACACAGCCTTCCAAGTTGTTGGCTATGACGTTTACATCGAACTGGCTGAACGCTTGAACGCGCTGGCGCCGATCGACAACGCCAAGACCATCTTCTTCACCACAGGTGCGGAAGCGACGGAGAACGCTGTGAAGGTCGCCCGCGCACACACGGGCCGGCCCGGCGTCATCACTTTCACCGGTGGGTTCCATGGCCGCACACTGCTGACAATGGCAATGACCGGAAAAGTAGCACCCTATAAGACAGGCTTTGGCCCACTGCCAGCCGGTGTATTCCACTGCCCGTTCCCAATCGCACACCACGGCGTCAGCGATGATGATGCCCTTAAGGCGCTAGACCATATTTTCCGCGCCGATTGCGCACCAGAACAGACCGCTGCCATCGTGATCGAGCCTGTGCAGGGCGAAGGCGGGTTCTATCAGACCCCGATTCCGTTCATGCGCGCGCTGCGTGAAATATGTGATCGCCACGGCATTCTTCTGGTCGCCGACGAGGTACAGACTGGCTTTGCGCGTACCGGTAAAATGTTCGCGATTGAGCATTACGGCATCGAGCCTGACCTGATCCCAGTTGCCAAAGCGCTCGGCGGCGGGTTTCCGATCTCTGGCCTGATCGGGAAAGCGGAGATTATGGACGCACCAGAGCCAGGTGGCCTTGGCGGTACTTATGCCGGCAGCCCGGTTGCCTGTGCGGCTGCTCTGGCTGTGCTGGATGTCATTGAGGAAGAGAAGCTGTGTGAGCGGGCGAATGAAATTGGCGGCGTTATGACCAAGCGCCTTGAAGCCATCCGTCGCTCTAACGCTTCCACACCCATTGGTGATATCCGGGGCCTTGGTGCCATGGTGGCGTTTGAATTAGTGAAGGAACGTGGCAGCCATGAGCCTGCGCCCGACGCAATAAAGCCCGTGCTTGGGAAGGCTTTGGATCAAGGGTTGATTCTGCTGTCCTGCGGCTATTATGCCAACACGATCCGGCTACTGGCACCTTTGACCATGACCGATACGCATCTTAGCACCGGTCTGGATATTCTTGAGAGCTCACTGGTTGAGGCCGCCTGACCAGCGGTTTTGACACGCGAGGGCCGGCGCGGCAGAGCGAACGCTCATAGCCGCGCCGGCTGATTCTTGTCTACGCGACTTCGGGGTAGGCGATGGTCCGGCCGCCATGGACTGGTCCATCTAGAGGCAATCGCCAGGTTTCGCCCGGCCAGCGCAGTTCCATCAACCGCTCCGCCGGTTTGTACACCGCAGTGTAGAGCGTGCCGAACCCTTGACCGAATGCCAAGGAATAGAGCGGCGGCTTCAGAAACGCACCGATGAATTTCTCGGCAGGCTCCACATGCAGCGTCAACCTTTGGAGCAGGAACCGTTCCCGCTCCACAGTCGCCGTCAACCGCGCATGGCTAGACCATTCCACCCGCTCTTGATGGTTGGTTGCGACAGCCGCATGGGTGATCGTCGTGCCCCGGTCTGGTGACATATATGCGGTCAAATACCGGCGCTTCGCGTCAATGACGGTGACGTTGTAGCTCATGTGAACGGGGACGCGGGCCAGCACGGCCTCAGCCTCTTTTGTCGTTTCGCAGGTCTGCAGCACGTATCGCAAAATCAGTGGCACGCCAAAGCCCACGCCCACTTCGCGACGTCCACCAAATGTAAGTGACAACGCGAGCCCGGCATCATTAACGCCGTCCACCAAGCCCCACATGCCATCGCTTGTGCCAATGACTTTCCGGCCTTGCCAGTCGGTTTGCAGCACCAGCCCATCGAACGCTTGCGGGCTGTAATCATAGTTCCGGGTTAGAAGCGGCTCCGGTCCTGGCCATATCGCCTGGCTGCACCCGGCGAGGTAAGGCGGCGGTTGCCAGAACGACAGAAAGCGCGCTTCAGAATCGCCGCCACCGACAAGCGCCGTCAATTCCTCATAGAGCGGCATGAGTTCCGGCATATGGCGTTTTAGGGCGCGACGGCATTCCAGATATGTCGGTCGATTCTCCAGCCCCTCACGCGCCCACCAACGCCGGTAGGCGGGCCATAACCGCTGGAACGCGGTCGCCCAAACGGGCCCCGGCCCCGCATCGGAGATTGCCTGAAACTCAAGCTGCATGAACCTACCTTGCCGCCAGTGGAGCAGTATGCTCCGGGCGGATTACATAATCTTAAAGGCGGGCTCTGTCGGCGCTGCAGACGGCAGCGGCTTGGCGGAGAACATGCTCTTAATGCCGTCGACCCATTTTTTGGAGCGATCTGTCATTTGGAAGTTCTTGTCCATCGCCCGGCCACGAGTCACCAGAATGCCAAGATCGGCACCCTCATAGCGGAAATCACCCGGCCCCAGGATGCGTAGGAAGAAGGCTTCCCGTTCACTTTCAACTGCCCGGCGGTGATAATCGAAGCGGTTATAGGTCAGCGTGCCATCGTCTTCCATCCGGTAAATGCCGGACTCGGGTGCCTGTTTCACAACATCGACGGTATCGTCCGTATGCTTGATGACCATTTGGCACCAGCTATCGATATTGGCCTGATCAGCCCAGCGATTGTTAAGCTCCTCAACATCCAGCTTGAACGGAACGCCAGAGAACTCGAGCAGATGGAACAGGAAGAGCGGCGCATCAGCATGGGCAAAGGCCGCATGATTGGTCATGAAAGAGCAACCAGTGATACGCGGGTTGAGCTCACCCAGATAAATTTCGCCAGTTTTCTCTTCAATTAGGAAGTCGAGTTCGAAATAGCCGCGATAGCCTTCCTTACGAAGCTGCTCGCCGAAGCGGTACGTCATATCCCGTGCCTTGTTGCGCACCTTGGGGCTGAAGGCCGTGGAGAAGATTTCGTTGCCGCACCAGCCACCGCGATAGGGCGTTAGCTCTTTGAAGCCGACAAGCTCCGTCATCAGCGGGCCAACGATCGTGCCTTCTTTGGTAGCGCAGGCCTCAATTGCCGAACCCCGGCAATCGATCCGCTTCATGATCTTGATCTCGCCCTCACCGACGATCTCATGCTCATGCTGGCGGAAATCTGCTTCCGTTTTAATGAAGAACGTGGTGTGACCGGAATCGCCGAACGCCGATTGCAGCACCAAATCGGTGCCAATCCCGGCATCCTTGACGACTTCCTGCAAATGATCCCAGCCATCGACCTTCGACAGAATATTGGGCACGGAAGGCACACCAGCTTTATCGCCAATGCGCACGGTTTCAATCTTGTTGTCGATGCGACTACGAAGCTTGGCTTTCGGGAACCAGACTTCGGCACCAAGTTCTTTCGCCAGCTTTTCTGTGTTCTCATCGAACATCAAGAACACCAGCTTTGGCTTATCGCCCCGGCCTTCAACATAATCCACGACCTCTTTATGGCCGAGGAGATAGTTGTTGATGTCCTCGATTGAGGTGAACTCAGCGTGCGGTGCTTCGCTCGGGATCAGCACGTTTGGATGGCGACCGTCATAGCAATCAATGTAGTTGATATATTTGAAATTCTTTACCCACTCATCGATACCAAGCAGGTTGAAGTTTGTGGCCGAAACAAAGTAAATCGGCTGCTCATTCCGGTGAAAATAGCGGCGGATCTCGGAGATATTTTTAAGCGTCTTGCGTGGCATAGGATCTGTCCCCCTGAATTATTCTGCAGCTACGACGGCGGACGTTTCCGTCAACGCCGCCAAAGCTTCTTCAGTGAAAGTGCGCAGGCCAAGGTCCGGCCTGTAACCATGAATTTCCGTGACATCCAGTGCGCGCATGAATGCCAGAATACCTGGGCTGATCACCTGCCCTGGCACCAAGATCGGGAACCCCGGCGGGTAAGGAATAATGAATGAGGCTGATACAAGCTCCCGGCCAGACGCCATTGCATCATCAAGCGACCGGTCACCAAGCGGCATGTAATCGCAATTCTCTTCATCATATGCGAGGAAGAATGCAGCCCGAATATTGCCTTCGGGTGTATCGCCTGGTGCGCGGAAAGCCTCATGGAAACGGCTGAAATCCGGCAATGGTGGCACATCCTGCACCAAACTCTTGACGCGCCGGTCAAACGCCAGGCGTTCCATTTTGCTGGCATCATCCAGAAGCTCATCCAGCTCCTTGGCGACTTCAACCAGCACCTCAATCAGATAGGCCACAGAGGATCGCGTCGTGCCGATATTCGTCATGAACAGCACGGTATTGCGGGAGGTTTTGTTGATTTGGATACCGTATTTATCCATCAAGATCTTGGTCTTGAAGGTATCCCCATCCCACCCGGTGCCGCCGACTGTCACCGTGACGCGGGAGGCATCCAGCACGAATTCATCATTCGCCCAGCTTTCCCAAATATCGGTCCAGCCTTGATCCGGATCGTAGTAGCTAGAGCGGATTGAGCGGCAATTGAATCATTAGGGATTCCGTTTG
>CALLKY010000130.1 GCA_938083135.1 uncultured Alphaproteobacteria bacterium
GCGTCCCTAGCCAGCACTTTCACCTCTATCTCAAAGAGTGCGAATGGCGCTTCAATCACAGGCCCACCGAAAACCTCTTGAAAGTATTACGCAAGTGGGCAAACCTCTGAACCGAAACCCTTAGATAGGCCAGCCCCAAACTTTTTAATTCAGCAAAGATTTCTATGCAGCTTTCATTTGCTCTGGACCTACTGTGGATCCATGCCCAAGCTCGACATCCTGAAAAGCAAGAACATGGTTGCGCGTACTGCAATTATAGCAGTTGAATAATGCATGGGAGACACGCATATGCCAGGAATAACCAACGCTGCCGTTATTGACGTTCATGCGCATGTCGTTCTAGCCGAGACAATGGGGACGGCCGGACCCCACGGGCCAGAGCTGACGACGGCGGATGATGGCCTGCCATTGTTCCGCGCGGGCGGTTTCAAGTTGCATGGGGTACCCTATGCGGAAAGCCCGTTTATGCAGGTTGGCTTGCGGCTGGAACGCATGGCCGCTGCTGGAATCGACTATCAGATGCTTAGCCCCAACCCGCTGACATATTTCCATAATGTTGAGCCTGAGAACGCCGTTAGCTTCTGCCGCATTCATAATGATGCGCTGGCCAACATCACGTCTGCGCATCCAGATAAGCTTGGCGGGTTCGCGGCGATGCCAATCCAAGATGTCGGCGCGTCGGTTGAGGAATTGCAACGGAGCGTCTCGGAGCTTGGAATGCGCGGGCCGTATATCGGCACGGACACCGTCCGCCCACTGCATGATCCCGAAATGGACCAGTTCTATCAGGCCTGCGTTGACCTGAACGTGCCACTGTTCATCCACCCCTCCCCGGCGGGCATTGATGGGCCGTTGGGTGACCCGAACCTGAAACACTTCGATCTGGACGTGGTGATTGGCTTTGCGGCGCAAGAAGCGATCGCCGTAGCATCCCTGATTTACGGCGGCGTGGTGGACCGGTTCCCAGACTTAGACATCTGCTTGAGCCATGGTGGCGGATCAGCAGGCTACCTGATTGGCCGCATGGCCCAGGGTGCGCGCAAACGGCCATGGTCGCCTGAATACCTCCGCGCAGACGGTGCGTTCGAGGAACGGTTCGCCAGCCTGTGGTTCGATAATCACCTGAACAACCCGCATTCACTGGCGCTACTGAAAAGCATTATCGGCGATGACCGGATGGTCTACGGCACCAATTTCGTTGGATGGGATGCGCCAGAAGATATGGGCTCGACACCGCCAGACCCGAAACTGGCAGACAATGCACGACGGTTGCTGCGGTCATGAGCAGAGTTCTGATAGAGAACGGACGAATAATCGACGGGGCGGGCATTGCGCCGGTTGATGGCTCAGTGCTGATCGACGCGGATAAGATCATCGCGACAGGCAGACAGGCGGACGCCGAAGCGGTTGGGATGCGCGACCTGACGCGCGTTGATGCTACGGGCATGACGGTCATGCCCGGACTGATCGACGTCCATTGCCATCTAGCGTTCGATGACGCCGAGAGCAATTCGGAACTTTTCTTCCAGCGCCGCAATGCACTTTCGGCTTTGGTTGCAGCCTATAACGCCAAGAAGCTGTTACGGGCGGGCGTCACCGGAATTCTGGACCCGGACTCGACATTCGAGAATATGATCGACCTCCGTGACGCTATTGATGCTGGCGTCGCAGACGGCCCGCGTATGTCCTGCGGTGCTTATGCGTTGATCACGAGCATTGGCGGCACAGCAGGCCGGATGATCCGGGATTCTGGCATCACCGGCTATTATATGGCCGTGAATGGGCGGGATGAGATTATTGGCGAGGTCCGCCGGCAAATTAAAAACGGTGCCGATTGGATCAAAGTCCACGTCACCGGTATCGTCCCCCGCCAAGCCCATAAGGGCGAGATGTGTGCGTGGTCCGACGATGAGCTTCGTCTGATTGTTGAGACGGCGCACGACCTTGAAACGCCTGTCATGGGCCATTGCCGGGGCGCGGATGCCACCCGCCGCGCTGCCCTGGCTGGGTTTGATCTGCTGTTCCACGCAACCGGCATGGATGAAGCAGCGCTTGAAGCGGTGATCGAGCGCAAGATTCCCATCGCACCAACGCTTACCTTCCAGGCCAATATGGCAGATTTCGGCCCTAAGATCGGTGCCAATCCGGACCTGATGAAACTATTCGAGAGCGAGCTTGCCGACAGCGCCGAAACCATGCGGAAAGCCTATGATGCGGGCGTGCCACTGCTGACAGGCAGTGAGGCAGGGTTCTCCATGGTGCCCTATGGCGATTGGCATTATCGGGAACTGGAAGTGTTCGTCCGCCATTTTGGCCTCACCCCGTTGCAAGCCATTCAATGCGCCACGCAGCAAAGCGCATTCGGCCTCAAAATGCTGGGCGAAACAGGCGTTGTCGCCCCCGGTTACAAGGCGGACTTGATTATTGTGGACGGTGATCCTGCAAAGGACGTCACAGTGCTCGGCAAACCCGGTGCCATCCGCCACGTAATGGTTGGTGGTGCGCTAAAAGACTTGTCGCCCCTACCGCCGCGCAAACCCATTCCCGGCTGGCGGGTTGCCAGCATTGGCCGTCAACTCACCCGCGACATCGCCTTTGGGCTGAACGCGACGGGCGGTCCCATCGATGTTGAGGAATTACACTAATGGCAGATGACGCCCTGCTCCGCCGGATTGATCGGCTGGAATCCCGCCACGCCATCGCAGAACTCATCAGCGTGTATGGCATCGCCTGCGATGACCACGACATGCCACGCTTGATGGGCCTGTTCACGCCGGACGCTGAATTCGACACCAAGTCCGGCCTGATGCATGCAGAAAACCCAGCAGATATCGAACTGATGTTCATTGAGGCCTTCAAAATCCGAGGTCCCGCATTCCACTGGTCCCACGACCACATCGTTGAATTTGATGAGGCAGACGCCGACCGCGCGACAGGCACTGTCCTAAGCCACGCTGAAACCACGCCCCATGGCGAACCCAGCCTGGCTGCCATGCGCTATGAGGACGAATACAAACGCATTAACGGTCGATGGCTGTTCCGCAAGCGCACAATCAATTTCCTCTATTACGTGCCTGCGAAGGATTATCTGACAGCGCTGAACACGCGTGAGCGCGTGACGGTCGCTGGGAATAGATTGCCTGCGGATTACCCAGAAAACCTTGGCCCCTGGCAGGAATTTGACGCCAAGCACAAAGCTGATTGACGGGAAACAAGCTTATGCCTTCAACAGTATCCATGGATCTCGCCCGCCGCGCGCTCACCCGCTATGGCGAGCGCGGCACGGATCAGGCCGATGCGCCGATGACCAACCCGGTCTCGGCATATCTGGACCCTGCGCGCTATGCCCATGAGATCGAGCATTGCTTCAAGCGCCGCCCAATGGCCCTGGCGCTTAGCCTGGAATTGGCGAAACCGGGGGACTACCGCGCAGTCACCGTTTTGGAGACGCCAGTGCTCATCGTTCGCGGCAAGGATGGGCAAGCGCGAGCATTTCTGAACGTATGCCGCCATCGCGGCGCGCCATTATGCGATGAGGGAACAGGCTCAGCCCAACGCTTCTCCTGCCCCTATCACGCTTGGGCCTATGATGCTGAAGGCGCGCTAACAGCCATGTATGGCGAGGCGACGTTTGGCGATATCAACCGCGAAGACTATGCCCTGAAACCTCTGCCCTGCGCTGAAGCGGCAGGCATGGTTTGGGTGTGTCTAACGCCCGGCCTCGACTTTGATATTGATGATTGGCTAGGCGGCATGCGAGCCGAGCTTGAAACGCTTAAGCTAGACCAATGGCATATTCACGAGGTCCGCGACCTGCCTGGCCCCGGCTGGAAAGTCGTTTGGGATGGGTATCTGGAGGCCTATCACCACAACACGCTGCATAAGGATACTGTCGGTAAGTTCACAGTCGGCAATCTGGTGGTGCACGATACCTATGGCCCGCACCAGCGCATTACATTCGGTCGCCGAAGCTTGAAAGAATTGGCCGCACAGCCAGAGGCCGAATGGACACCGGACGAGCATATCCGCCTGATCCACTCCGTCTTCCCCAACCTTTCCATCTCTGGCGTGCTTGGGGATCATTGTTTGGTTAGTCAGCTGTTTCCAGGGCCAAAACCAGACACAACCATCACCCGTCAATATGTGTTGGCGGCAAAGGAACCTGAGACACCCGAAGAAATTGCAGCCACAGAAGGCTTCAGCGATATCGTCCTCCGCGCCGTTCGCGATGAGGACTATGACATGGGCTATAAAATCCAGCGCGGCCTGAAATCCGGCGCCAACACAACCTTCACCTACGGCCGCAACGAACCCGGCCTCCACCACTACCACCGCATGGTGGCAGAACTCGGTGGGTGGGAGTTGGGTGGCCAGTGATAATTTGATTGCCTTTGTCGAGCCCCGGTCAGGTTATGCGACCGCCTGCTGATCTGTGCACTTGTTCGCACCGACGCCGAATACAATTCCGTAGAGGCAGGGAATGACGATTAGCGTCAGCATTGTGCCGATCAGCAGGCCGCCAGCGATGACCAGCGCTAGATCATAGAACAGCACATCGCGGGCGATGATGATCGGCGCGAGGCCGAGGGCGGTCGTACATGTTGTCATCACAATCGGGCGGAGGCGGCGAACGCCAGCTTCGATGATCGCCTCTGCGATAGTGTCCCGGCGCGCACGCTCAACATCTATTCGGTCAATCAGGATGATGGCGTTGTTGACGACGATGCCGGCCAAAGCCAACACGCCCAGGATTGCCATAAAGCCGAAATTGGCCCCCGGTGCCAGCGCCAGCGTCAAGCCGAACCCTGTTACCGTTAGCGGGATTACGGCCAGGATCAACGCTGGGCGAATGAAGCTGTTGAATTGCCAGATCAGGGTTAGCACCATCAGCGCCAAAGCAATTGGGAAATTGGAGGCTAAGCGTTCATTGGCGTCAGAGCTGCCTTCGACCTCACCGCCCAGTTCAATCCGATATCCCGGCGGCATGGTTCGCTTAAGCGCTTCCAGCGTATCACTCAAAGCGTCGCTAAATGCAGCAGCGCTTTTCTCACTACTGACGGCGGACACAGTGATGACGCGCTCAATATCCTGGCGCTTAATGCGGGCATAGTTGGGCGCCCCGCTAAGCTCCGCAATCTGCAATAGCGGAACAGGCGTGCCGCTTGGTGTCGGGATCGTCAGCGAGCGCAAGCGGTCAAGATTTCGCCGCGCCTCCCCCTTAGCGCGGGCTATCACGGGAATGCTCAGATCGCCCAAGCGGTAATCACTGATCTTCGCACCGGCGAGTTGGCTGTTCAGGGCATCGGCCACATCGGCAGACGTAATGCCTGAGCGCCGCGCTGCATCCTGGTTGATGCGGACCTGCACGGTGACTGTCGGATTACTCCAGTCATCCTTGATGTCCCGGGCGCCGGGCGTCGCGCGCATGGCCGTTTTGATAGCCTCCGCGCTTTCCACCAGCGTATTGATTGAGGGGCCAAATATCCGATACTCAACCAAGCCCGCCTGCCCTGGTCCGAGCGACATTTTTTCTGGGATCACGCTGGCTTCTGGAACATTCGCGAAGGCATAGGTCCGCACTTTTGCGGCCAGCGCATCTACATCCTCAAACCGGTCCAGGTTGACGATAAAATAGCCATTATTTGGAAACCCATCGATGGGGGAGAGGCTGAGATAAAAGCGCGGGCCGCCGGTTGCAACATAGGAAACCAGGCTCTTCACCTCCGGGTTTTGCTTCTTATCCAGCAGCCAGGCCTGCAGCCGGTTCACGACTTCGCCCGTGGCGTAGGTGTTGGAGCCAACGGGCAGACGCACTGTCACCTGAAGCTGCGCGCGCTCAGAGGCAGGGAAAAACGTTTTTGAGACATTGGCGAACAGCATCACGCCAAGAATAATCGTTGCGAAGGATGCCGCCGCCGTTATCCAACGCCAACGCACAAGAAAGCCCATAGCGCGGCGGTATGCGTTCAAGTAGCCGCGGTCATAAGCCTTTTCCTCGTCCACAGCATCGCCGGGTTTCAGCAGCCACATGCAGAGCAGCGTTAGCGCGGTAAGAGCAACAGCCCACGACACCAAGAGCGAGATCGCGACGACGAGCGAGATCGAGCGCGTGTATTCGCCAGCGCTACCCGGCATTAGCATCAGTGGCATAAAGGCAAAAATCGTGGTGAGGGAGGAGGCGAGCAGCGGGCCGCTCATCTGTGCGCCAACGGCCTTCGCGGCCTTTACGCGCTCCTCACCACGGGCAAGCCGCGCCTGAATTTCCTCAGCAACGACGATGCCATTATCGACCAATAAGCCCAGCGAAATGATCAGCGAGGCCAGCGACATGCGCTCCAAGTCAATGCCCGCAACGCGCATCACCAGAATGCTGCACACCATGACCAGCGGCACCATTGCACCGACGAGCAATCCTGTGCGGAGGCCCAGAAATGCGACCACGACCAGCAGCACGATCACGATCGTCTGCCAAAGATTGTTCAGCACACCCGCAATCGCGCTCTTGATCTCATCAGGCTGGAAAGTGATGAACTCAAGGAACATGCCGAGCGGCAACGCCGTTTTCGCCTCACCGATAAAGGTACTCAAACTTGCAGCGAAAGCAGACGCATCAAACCCATCCGTCATAGAGACGCCGATAACGATAGCTGGTTTGCCATTGAAATAGGCGTGCGGGCCGGGCGGGTCTTTATAGGTCAGCGAGATATCGGAAATATCACCCAATTGCAGGGATTGGCCGGCACTGTTGGGAACGGCAATAGCGAGGCTTTTGACTTCAGCCAATGTTTCAAAATCGCCGGTTGGCTGGACCGTCAGCGTGGTGCCGCCAGCCTCTACCTGACCACCCGGTTGGATGACATTCTGGTTCTGGATGGCATCAACAATTTCCCGCCCTTCCATACCCAACTGCGACAAGCGCACCACGTCAAACTCAATATGGACCTGCTGCTCCAACACGCCAAAGAACGTGACTTTGCGCACGCCCGGCACACGGGCATAGAGCTTGCGGCGCAATTCCTTAGCGGTCACATGCAATTCGGCGTTGTCGAACCCATCAGCCGTCAGTGCAATCGTCGCCATTGCCACGTCGCCCCGGTCCGTATCAACGAACGGCCCTTCTGTGCCAGATGGCAGGCTAGGCTTCACTTCCTCCATCTTATCGCGAAGGGTAGTCCAGATCGGGTCAAGGTCAGTGAACTCATCGCCGACAGTGATTGAAATTATGGCTTGGCCGGTGCTTGACGTTGACTTGATCTCATCAACTTCAGGAATTTCCCGAATTTTCTCTTCAAGCGCCGTTGTCAGTAGCTGCTCGACCTTCAGCGCAGGCATTCCTGGGAAATTTACCTGAACCCTTGCGTCTCGGATCGTGATCTTTGGGTCTTCGCGGGACGGATGGGTAAGGAAGCTCAATGGCCCAGCGATCATCGCGATCAGTACAAGCGCCAGAACCAGCATTGGGTTGGCGAGGGCAAAACGCGTTAACATTGCGCTGTCCGCCTAACGTAATTTGGCAGGGTCAAGCAGCCGGGCTGGCATGCCATCGTAGAGCAGGCTGATCCCCGCCGTCGCGATAATCTCACCCGGTTTCACCGCACCGGTGATCTGCAATGCATTCCCGCTGACTTCAACGACGTTCACCTGTCGCGCCGCAAGCTTGCCGCTTTCAAATACATAGACCTCTCCGCCAGCACGGTCTGTGTGGGCGCGGTATGCGGGGATTGGAATTTGGAACACACCTTGCACTTGCTCCGGCAAGAATGCGAAAACGACCTCGGCGCTCATGCCGGGACGAAGTGCATCTGGCGCCTCGTCCAAACGCACTGTGACCGGATAGGCGTTTACACCTTCAGCAATCGGGGCAATTTCTGTGACGTGGCCCGGTAGTGGCTTTGTCGTGACAAGGTCCACCAGAACTTCCGCCTTGTCGCCCACGGACACTGCATTAATCAAGGGGCTGGCCTAGATAGCTGAGAAAGGCTATGCAGGTCATATGGTTAGCATGCGTCGGCGGAGTAGGCTTCCGCGAAGTATTCAGATTGAGCTGATCAAGTATTTCGTTGCAGGTTCGACGG
>CALLKY010000131.1 GCA_938083135.1 uncultured Alphaproteobacteria bacterium
CTACGACGCGACGGCGAAGATCGACAGAGAGGGCTTTGGCCATGCAGGCTGGCCTCCTTCACCAGCCCTCATGATGAATCACAAAATAACGCCAAACGGAATCCCTAATGATTCAATTGCCGCTCAATCCGCTCTAGCTTCACGCTGCGGGTCGTGCGCTCCAGCAAGGTTGCGCCAAGGGCATCCTCCAGCTTCTGGATACGACGGCTAAGGGCGGATTGGGAAATTGCCAATGTCTCGGCTGCAGCCCGGAACGAGCCATGTTCCGCAACGGCCAGAAAGGCTTCCAGATCGCCAAAATCAAAATTGATGCGCATAATGGGATAATAATTACATTCTTTGCGTTTCTCTTATCAAGACCTCCCGCGCATATTCATATTCAACACCGTCATTTAGGAGCATCCGCCATGACCCAAATCGCCATTCCCTGCCTGATGATGCTCGGCGGCACCTCCAAAGGCCCGTATTTCAACGCGAAAGATTTGCCTTCCAGTGTTCCCGCACGCGACTTAGCATTATTAGCCGCCATGGGTTCCCCAGATGACCGACAGATTGACGGCCTTGGCGGCGCAGATAGCCTGACCAGCAAAGTCGCCATTGTCGCAAAATCTGCCCGGCCCGGTGTGGACGTAGATTACACCTTTGCTCAGGTCGCGATTGGTGCAGGCGCGGTGGATACCGGCCCATCCTGCGGCAACATGTTGGCAGGCGTCGGGCCCTACGCCATCGAAACCGAGATGGTTCTGGCAGAGGATGGCGAGACGACTGTCATCATCCACGATGTGAACACCGGAAGCCGGATTGAGGCGATTGTGCAGACCCCAGGTGGGCACGTGACCTATGCCGGTGACGCAGTTGTAGACGGTGTTCCAGGCACTGCAGCCCCAGTGCAGTTGAATTTCACGGGCATCACTGGCTCCAAGACGGGTGCATTGCTGCCAACGAGCATGGTCATTGAGGACATCCAGGGCATCCACGTCTCTCTGGTGGACGCTGCGACACCCATGGTGCTCATCCGTGCCACGGACTTGGGCCTGACGGGTGATGAAAGCCGTGAGACGATCAACGCGAATGCGGCGCTGTTTACCCGCGTTGAAGCCATCCGCCTTGAGGCAGGCCGCCGGATGGGGTTAGGCGATGTATCCGGCAAGGTCATCCCGAAGGTTGGCCTGCTGGCCGCACCAGTGAATGGCGGTGACATCCGCTCGATCTATCTGACCCCCTGGCGTGCCCATACGGCCCATGCCGTGACCGGTGCGCTCTGTGTCGCTGCAGCATCTGCGATTAATGGCACAATCGCCCACAGCTTGATGACGCCACCTGTTGACGCCAACATCCGCACGATCCACCTGGAGCACCCATCCGGCCAAATCGCCATCAAACTGGCAACCACGGGTACGGGCGCAGATTTGAACGTTATCAAAGCCGGCGTTATCCGCACGGCGCGGCTGATCATGCGTGGTGAGGTCATGATTCCGGGTGAAATAACCGAAAGCGCCGCCCTCGCGGCTTGATCCATTGCGCCCCTGCTCCCGCTTCGCCAAACTGCGGGCACTTAAGCGCAGTCTGGAGCAAGGCATTGAGCGAGCAAACCAATTCTAACGGTCAACCTATTGGCCAGCCCCAACCGGACTGGACCCCTCGGCCACACCCGCCCAAAACGCCGATTGACGGTCGTTTCTGTCGCATTGCGCCATTCGACATAGATGCACACGCGGATGATCTGTTCGAAGCTTTTGCCTTGAATACATCCGGTGCCAACTGGACGTATCTGGGCTATGAGCCGACCGATACTGTGGCAGGCCTCCGCAAAATCATGGCCGCTGGGTGGCAGGGCGAAGACCCCCTGTTTCATACCATCATAGACAAAGCGACGGATAAGCCGGTCGGCGTCGCAGCCCTGATGCGGATCGATAAAGCCAATGGTGCCATCGAAGTTGGCAACATCCATTATTCCGAACATCTAAAGCAACGGCCTGCTGCTACGGAAGCCATGTTCCTACTAATGCGCCGCGTCTTCAAAGAGCTTGGCTACCGGCGCTACGAATGGAAATGCGACAGCCTGAATGCGCCATCCCGCGCTGCGGCAGCACGGTTGGGGTTCAGCTATGAAGGCCTGTTCCGGCAAGCGGTCGTATACAAAGGCCGCAACCGGGACACCACATGGTTCTCAATCATCGACGATGAATGGCCAGCACTTGAATCCGCCTATGAGGCCTGGCTGAGCCCAGATAACATTGGCGCTGACGGCCAACAGAAGCAGCGCCTCCAGGCCCTTATCCAAGCCCACAAGGGCTAGCACGATGGTGCCAGACACAATCTCGCTTTGGGATGGCTCTGCGCTAGAGACCGCTGCGTCGACAGCCTTCCCCCAGCCGATGAGCACCGATGTCGCCATTGTTGGTGGCGGGTTCACCGGGCTTTCGGCAGCGCTGCACTTGGCGGAACAGGGCGTTGATTGCCATGTGCTCGAAGCTCAGCAGATCGGCTATGGCGGGTCTGGGCGGAATGTGGGGCTGGTCAATCCCGGCGTCTGGTTACCGCCGCAAGACGTCCGCGCCGCGCTGGGTGAAGCCTATGGTGAGCGCTTCATCACTATGATGAGCGACGCCCCCGCTTACGTGTTCAACCTGATTGAGCAGCACCAAATGCGTTGCGAGGCGACGCGCTCCGGCACCATCCACGCCGCCCATTCGCCTGCCGGGTTCAAAGACCTCGCACGGCGGTTCGAGGAATGGCAGCGCCTCGGTGCGCCGGCCAAACTGCTGACCAAAGATGAGATGCCCGAACGCACCGGCAGCCATGCTTTCTACGGCGGCCTGCTGGACGAGCGCGCCGGCACGATCAACCCGATGGGTTATGCCCGCGGCCTTTCCCGCATCGCGACAGCGGCGGGGGCAGCCGTCCACACCGGTGTCACTGTCCATGAGCTGAGGCCGGATTGCGGCAAATGGACAGTCCATACGAATGCTGGCCAAGTCCGGGCGGATCGTGTGTTGCTCGCAACCAATGCCTATACGGATGCGCTCTGGCCGGGATTGATGCAGAGCTTTACTAAAATCCACTATTTCCAAATCGCGACGGAACCATTGGGCGACTTGGCAAAGCATGTCCTGCCTGAAGGCCAAGGTCTTTGGGATACCAACCAGATTATGTTCTCCTGCCGCCGAGACGCGTTCGGGCGGATCATTCTTGGGTCCATGGGCAAGGTGATCGGCGGCGACAAAGGGCTGACAAAGTATTGGGCCGCTAAAACACTCCGTCGCATGTTCCCAGAACTGGGCGACGTGGGGTGGGAGAAAGCCTGGCACGGCCAAATCGCCATGACACCAGACCACCTGCCCCGCATCCATAACCCCGCACCGGGCCTCTATGCCTCCATCGGCTATAACGGGCGCGGGATCACGACAGGCACGGCCCTTGGCAAAGCGATGGCGGATCACTTAGCTGGCGGATCAGTGGATGAATTGCCACTGCCAATCACGCCAGTGAAGCCATTGCAGACAGCTGGTGTCAAAGCACGGATGCTAGAGCATCGTCCTAAAAATCTGAATCGGCGTGGATTCCCATATTAATGGAATTGTGATTCACCTTCTTTGGAGGTGGATCATGGGCAAATCATTGTCTTTGGATATTCGAGACCGTGTCGTGGTGCTTGTAGATGAGGG
>CALLKY010000132.1 GCA_938083135.1 uncultured Alphaproteobacteria bacterium
TCTACGACGCGACGGCGAAGATCGACAGAGAGGGCTTTGGCCATGCAGGCTGGCCTCCTTCACCAGCCCTCATGATGAATCACAAAATAACGCCAAACGGAATCCCTAATGATTCAATTGCCGCTCAATCCGCTCTAGCGGTTGGATGGCACCACTGGCCATGCATTGCACAATCCACGCATCATTTACGCTGGCGATTGCGCTCGTGATCAACCCGTCATTCTGGTGGTTGGCTTTTGTTGATTTTGTCGTGCATTTTTCAATCGATTTCGCGAAAGCCCGTATCGGCCTTGCCACAGGCTGGACACCGGAACGCCAAAGCTTCTGGTCGCTTTTTGGCGCAGACCAAGCCTGCCACTCCCTAACCCACTTGGTGTTGGCGTTAACGCTGATAGCGGCGTAGCGAACGCCCGGCAATCTTGTTATACTTTGTGTGACAAAGTGTATTGGAGATCAGTGCGATGGCTAGTTCAACGGTAAGCTTGCGTTTGGATGACGAAACACAGGCCCGCCTCAAAGCATTAGGCGAGACCCGGGACCGGACGCCTCACTACCTGATGAAAGAAGCCGTCGACCGCTATCTTGCAGCTGAAGAAGCCGATGAGGCGGAATATAAGCTGACGATGGAGCGTATCCGCCATTACGAAGTTACTGGCGATTATGTTGAGAATGAAGTCGTCGAAGCTTGGGTCAGAGAAATGAGCGCGCGCGCGGGCGTCTCCGAGGATTGATGCCGCATTTACAATGGTCGAGGGCGGCGCAGGCGGATTTGGAGCGCCTCCAAGTCTTCATCGCCAAATATGATGAGGCCGCTAGTTGGCGCGCACTGCGCCGGATAATGACTGCCGTGAAGTCCCTAACCACAAATACCCACCAAGGCCGGAGGTATCGGGGAATGAACGATGTGCGGGAGCTAATGGTTCCTTATGGCGCTCGTGGCTACATCGTTCGTTATCAAGTTCGCGAAGACGCAATCTTAATTGTGCGCGTTTGGCATGGCCGCGAAGATCGATAGTAATCCCGCCTAAAACTCAATCCCAATCTGCGCCTTCACGCCGGACCGGAACGGGTGCTTCACCTGGGTCATTTCCGTGACGAGGTCTGCGGCCTCAATCAGTGGTTCTTTGGCGTTTCGGCCTGTGACGACGGCATGTTGCATGGCTGGGCGGTTGGCGAGGCCAGCAAGCACATCGTCTAGCTCCAAGTAGTCATAGCGCAGCACGATATTGAGTTCATCCAGGATGACCATGTCGTAGCTGGGGTCGCTCAACATGCGCTTGCCTTCTTCCCAGGCGCTGCGGGCGGCGCGGATGTCGCGGGCACGGTCCTGGGTGTCCCAAGTGAAGCCTTCGCCCATGGCTCTGATTTCAATCTGTGGCTCGAACCGGCGCAGCGCTTCCCGTTCGCCAGTTTCCCACACCCCCTTCACGAACTGAATGACGCCAACCCGTTTGTCACGGCCAAGTGCGCGGAGCGCTAGCCCAAATGCGGCAGTGGATTTGCCTTTGCCCTTGCCTGTGTGGACGATCAGCAAGCCCTTCTCGATGGTCTTGGTCGCCAGCATTTTGTCCCGGGCGGCTTTGCGTTTGCGGGATTTTTCGTCGGCGCGCGTATTGGCTTCTGTGTCGTCGGGATTGGGGGGGCGTTTAGCATCGGTCATAGGGCGCTCCTGATATCTTGCAGCGTTTCATAGCGTGAGTTGCGGCGGGGCCGCCAGAGATCGCGGTCGATGGCTTCCTGAAAGCGTGCGGCCATTTCGGCGAGGGCAGCCGGGTTTTCGCGCTCAATGAAGGCGCGGACGTCTGTGTCCTCCAGATACGCCTGGAACAAAGCATCGAAATGGTGTGGTCCGACAGCATTGGTCGTCGCTGCGAAGCCGAACAGGTAATCCACGGTCGCTGCCATCTCGAAGGCACCTTTGTAGCCATGCCGCATAACGCCCCTGATCCAGCGCGGATTGGCGGCGCGGCCATGGACGACGCGGCCAAGTTCTTCCTCTAAGGAACGCGCTGTTGGCTGCTCCGGCAGGCTGTGATCCATGTGGTAAATCGCAGGCGCTTCGCCACGCGCGGCTTCAATCGCTGCTGCTGCACCGCCTTCAAACTGGAAATAGTCGTCGCTATCGAGCAGATCATGTTCGCGATTGTCCTGGTTCTGGACGACGCCTTCGGTTTGCTTGAGCCGCTGCTCTAGGGCTTCATCTGCCGCCTCGCCCTCACCGCCGCCATAGGCGTATCCGCCCCATGTGCGCCAGAGCGTCGCCAAGTCCTCTCGGCTGGTCCAGTGGCCGGATTGCATGGGCGCTTGTAAGCCTGCGCCATACGCCCCCGGCATCGCGCCGAACACACGCCAAGCGGCCCGGCGTGTCGCCTGTTTCGGAGCAGCGCCTGCCGCCTCCAGCCGTGCAGACTCCGCCACGACGGCAGCGGCAACTGGATTCTGGTCAAACGGTTCGTCCAGCGCGGCCACGGTCCGCACGGCCTGATCGAACAATGCGATCTGTGATGGAAAGGCGTCTCGGAACAGCCCGGACACGCGCAAAGTTACGTCCACGCGTGGGCGTCCAAGGGCTGATAGCGGGACGGGCGTTATGCCAATTACGCGACCACTGGCTTGGTCCCATTCAGGCTGCACGCCAAGCAGGGCCAAAGCTTGCGCCAAGTCATCACCGCCGGTGCGCATATTGGCAGTGCCCCAGCACGTGACGAGCAACGCCTTCGGCCAATCGCCATGATCCTGCACGAACCGCTCGACCAGCATCGCAGCGGAGCGGTGGCCAAGGGTCCATGCGGTTGGCGTTGGCAGGGCGCGCGGGTCGAGCGAGAAGAAGTTTCGCCCCGTCGGCAGCACATCTGGGCGGCCACGCGTTGGGGCACCAGCGGGGCCGGGTTCGATGAAGCGGCCATCCAGTGCCGCCAGTAGGCCAGTGGTTTCGGCCATACCCGACGCATCGATGGCGGGTGCGAGCACAGCGTCTACTTGGTCAAGCACGGCGATGGTCGCGGCCCAGTTTGGGTCTGGGTGCACCGTGCCTGCTATTAGCGCGTTGGATAAAGCATCCAGCCGTTCAATGGCATCAGCGACCGTGCGCCACGGCCGTTCAATCTGTTGCGCCAGAATATCCGGGCGCGGGCCGGACCACGGGGCAGCTGGGTCCGCCGTTAGCGGGTCCTCGCCAAGCTTCAGATCATCAGCCAATGCGCGCAATAGGGAGATATCGGATGGGGCTTGGCCCCGTGGTGCGCGGGCGAGGGCGGAGATCAAGCCAATTCGTTCGGCCCCCTCCGGGGATTTGCCGAATATGTGCAGGCCATCCCGGATCTGTAGAAGTTTGATGTCACAAAGTGCAGCGTCCAGCTTGGATACGGCGGCGGCGTCATCGTCTTCGTCAGTGACTTGGGCGTCGGCGTCCAGGCCTGCGTCGGCAGCGAGGTCTCTGATTTTGTCGGCGATGGGTTTCAGGCGGCGACGGTCCATGCCGGCGGCGGCGAAATATTCATCTGCCAGCGCCTCAATCTGGCCAAGCCTACCTTCCGCACCAGCCCGCGCCATTGGCGGGGTGAGGTGGTCAATGATAATGGCGGCGGACCGGCGCTTTGCCTGCGCGCCTTCGCCTGGATCATTCACGATGAACGGATAGATATGTGGAACGGCACCGAACACGGCTTCTGGAAAGCACGCGGCGGAGAGCGCCAGGGCTTTCCCTGGCAGCCACTCCATATTGCCATGCTTGCCGAAGTGGATGGCTGCATGGGCGCCGAATGCTTCTCGCAGCCAGATATAAAACGCCAGGTACCCATGCGGCGGCGGCAGGGCTGGGTCGTGATGGGTTTCGTCCGGGTCCAGCTCATACCCACGGCTTGGCTGCACGCCGACGGAGGCATTGCCGTAGCGATGGAAATTGACCCCAAACGCAGACGTAGAAGCATCAAACAGCGGATCATTCGCCGGCTGACCCCAGCGTGCTTCGATCTTGGCGCGGGCTTCCTCAGGGATGGCTTGATACGCCGTGAGATATGTTGCGAGCGGTAGGCGTTCGGGCGGGGCTTCTGCCAGTGCCGCCATTAGGCCAGCGCTATCGTTTGGAGCATCGGAGATTGCATATCCGGCATTGCTCAAATCCTTGAGCGCTCGAGTGACGCTGGCTGGCGTGTCGAGCCCGACACCATTGGCGACACGGCCGGCCTGCACCGGATAATTGGCGACAACAATGGCAACGCGTCGCTCGGCGGCGGGTGTTTTGCGCAACACTGCCCAGGCCCGCGCCAGCTTAGCGACGAACGCAGCACGGTCGGGCAAGGGCTCGTAGCGGGAGATCGGGCATTCAACCAGGCTGTCTGCTTGGGGGGCGGATTTGAATGACACGGCGCGGGTCAGGACGCGGCCATCCAATTCTGGTAGCGCCACATGCATTGCAACATCCCGGGGGCCAAGGCCTTGGGTACTTTCACGCCATGCGGCTTCTGCCCCGCCGGAGAAGACGATCTGCAGGACGGGCGCACCCGCCTGATCGAGCGGAGAAGATTGATCGGCACTGCCGCTCTGCCGCGCCGCAAAGCCCAGCCCGCACAGGATGGCCGCTGGGGGTGTGTTGGCGAAAGTTTCGGCAAGGAAGGCTTGGCTTGCTGGGTCTTTCAAGCCTGCGAGATATATGGGTTGTGGTTCAAGGCCGGCGGCGGTGAGGGCGTTTGCCAGGGCATCTACAGCGGCAGTGTTACCGGCGGCCACGTGAGCGCGATAGAAAAGGATTGGGATGATGGGGCGGGGGAGTGTTTGGCCGCTGTCAGCCCCCCTCACCCTGATCCC
>CALLKY010000133.1 GCA_938083135.1 uncultured Alphaproteobacteria bacterium
CTCAATCCCATCTTCGCGATTGGCGTCAGCCTTGATCAAGGATGCGTCCACGCCGAAAGCTTCTCCCCCAACGAGGCCTTCACGAATGCACCGCGTCAGAACGCTTTCGAAAAGGGTGCGGAAGAGATCGCAATCACGAAAACGACCGTGCCTGTTCTTGGAAAAGGTGGAGTGATCTGGGGACAGGATCGCTCAGATCGAGCCCGCAGAACCAACGATAAGCAAGGTTCAGATGCACTTCTTGGCACAATCTTCGCTCGGACCTAATCCCATGGCTGTATCCGATGATCAGCATCCGGATCATCAGCTCAGGCGCTATAGAAGGTCGTCCAATCCGGCTGTAATAGGGCGCCAGATGACGACGGATCTCATCGAGGTCCACGAACTGATCCATCTGACGAAGCAGGTGATCTGCCGGTACATTATATTCAAGGCTGAACGCGAAAAACAGACTGCTTTGGAGACCTTGACGCTCACCCATCATCACCAATTCCTCCCTACATTCGGGAGATTGAATCAGCTCGAAGGACCCAAATCAATTACCCTTTTTCAACAAAATCGGCCGAAAGCGTCACGCCCCAATACGCCTTCCAACATTGAACGCGCCCAAAGTCGCCAGCATCGCCTCTGTGGACGAACAGGCACCGCACTCAAGTCTTGCGCGGCATGTACCAGCTTTGGTCTGCGCCGGCGCCGACATTGGTGATGCGGACATCCAGCAGGAACGGCTCACCGGCGGCTTGGGCGTCTCGGCCACGTTTCATGGCGGCTTCAAGCTGGCTTGGGTCATCGACCCGCATACCATCGATCCCCTGGGCTTTCGCCAGCATGACGAAATCGATTTCTGGGTCGCCAAGGAAGGTTTCGGGGTAGCGGTTTTGGTCCGCCATATTGCCGCCCCACGCTGCGAAGTTGGTGCGGACGGTTTGGTACTGCATGTTGTTCCACACTATCGTCAGGATTGGCAGGTTATAGCGGGCCATCGACCAGAATGCGGATGAGCTATACATGACCGACCCATCGCCGATGCTCAGCGTCACAGGCCTGTCCGGTACACCTAATTGCGCACCAACCGCACTGCCAGGGCCGTAGCCCAGGCTGCCGCCATAGGTGCGCACCATGGACCAGTCATTGTCGCCATAGCCGAAGGGCATCAGGTGGTCAGCGGCTTTGAAGTTTTCAGATACCATCATGGTGTTGCCAGCCAATGTCCGCGCCATCACGTCACCCAGATATTCCGGGTGAATTGGCGTGTCTGTGGCACGGCTTGCGGCAGTGCTTGCCTGGCCTTCCGCCCGCGCTTTGCTTTGGGCGATCAGCGCTTGTTTGCGCTTTTGGATATGCTGCAGATTGGCATGGTCCGGCTTCCACTGGCCGTTAATGGCCGTCAGCGTATTGCGGACATTGCCGAGCACATCCAGATCAACGGCGAAGGTTGATCCCAGCATGGATGGGTCATGCCCAATGGCCATGATCGTACCCGCATCCTGGAATTTCTCATCCGATGCACCTGCGCGCGTGTTCTGGCGATATCCCACACAGAACACCACGTCATATCCACCTTCGGGGATGGTATCGATCATGCCGATATAGTTCGGGTGCTTCATGGGGAATGCGCCGTAGTCGTAGAAGCCAACGGCGGTTGGCAGGGCGTAATTCTCCGAAAGCTCCAGAATTTCACGGCCCGCACCGGCTGTGCGCACATCTGGGCCAACCAGCAGCAGCGGGTTTTCGGCGTTCAGCAGTGCATCGTGCATCTTGGAAATCGTGGTCTCGCGCGGGGTTTCTGGGACCTCCAGCGGGCGCGCCGCTTGGATAACCCCTTCGACATTCTTGGCATCTAATGCCGGGCTGCCAAAGGCTAGATAAACGGGGCCGCTCGGCATCGACATGGCTTCTTTGAAGGCCCGGCGTGTGGCCAGCGGAATGCCCTTCGGGTCCAGCACTTCCCAACGCTTTTTAGTGACATCCTGCACCGTGCTCATCTGCGAGAAGCCGCTGGATGCGCCAAGCGTATTGTGGTCGCCAAAGGAGCCATTGTCCCTAAGTGCGGCTGTCACCACCATCGGCGTGCCGTCAAAATACGCGTTGAACAACTGGCCGGAGCCCTGCCGTGTTCCTGCCGCCAAATGCACATTGACGAAGGATGGTTTGTTGGCGGCTTTCGCATAGCCATCGGCGGCGGACAGCACCAATGCTTCATTCAGCAGCAAGACTGGTTGCACGCCAGGTACCGTCAGGAACGCGTCAAAGAACCCGGCTTCAGCGCTGCCGGTATTCGTGAAGGCATACTCGACGCCTTGGGCGACCAATTGGTGCATTAGCAGCTCGCCACCCGTACCGGTGACCTTTTTCTTGTCGCTCATCACGCATTCTCCCCCGCTGAATTACATCTATGCTGAACTATAGGCACCTATTGATTAGCCAAGCAATCCGCTACGCTGATCGCCCTTTCTGGAGATCGCCTGCACATGAAACGCCCTGAACTGTACGACCCGCTGCCCATTGTTGACGCCCACCATCACCTTTGGGACCTGGAGGGCAATCTCACATATCCGTGGCTGACCAGCGGCGAACATGTTTATCAGGGTGATAATTCCGCCATCCGGCGCACATATCTGCCGGCGGAATATTTCCGCGATACGGCCCTGCATAACGTCATTGCGACTGTTCATATTGAGGCCGAATGCGACCGGTCTCGCCAGGTGGAAGAAACCGCTTGGGTCTCAGCGCAGGCCGCTGCTACGGGAATGCCAAACGCCATTGTCGCCCATGCCTGGATTGATGAGCCGGATTCAGAGGACATCCTGGCGCGCCAAAAGGCGTTTCCCCTGGTGCGCGGTATTCGCACCAAGCCCGTCATCGCCAGCGGCCCGGATGACAGCGTCGCCGGGCAACCGCGCAGCCTACAGGACCCGAAATGGCGGGCGGGGCTGGCTTTGCTAGAAAAATATGATCTCTCTTGGGATTTGCGCGTCCCCTGGTATCACCTGAGCGAAGCGGCGAATGTGGTGGCAGAACACCCAAACCTCCGGATCGCATTGAACCACACCGGCTACCCCATGGATCGATCGGTTGAGGCGCTGGCCGTATGGCGGAAAGGCATGGAGGCGCTGGCGGCGCACCCGAACGTATGGTGTAAGCTCTCTGGCCTGCCCGTGCTGGGGGCACCTTACACTGTCGCCAATAACCAGCCCATCATCCTGGACGCGATCCGCATTTTCGGCGTGGATCGCTGCATGTTCGCCTCCAACTTCCCGGTTGATGGCCTGAAAGGCAGTTGGGACCACCTCTACACCACCTACAAACGCTCCGTCGCAGCTTTCAGCCAAGCAGATCGGGAGAAGCTGTTTGCGAAGAATGCGTTGGCGTTCTACCGGATTGCGGTATAGGGCGATCTAGATTTGCGGTGCTAAGCGTTTGCCGGGGATGGGCAGTCGGGCTTTCAGCACCTGTCCTGTCGCGGATTCTGTGATGTACATGTCGCGCATGTCGGGGCCGCCGAAGGCAATGTTGGTGGTCATCAGGCCCTGGGGGCATTGGACGCGGTAGAGCGGTTCGCCTATTGCGGAGAATATCCATACGCACCCGAGCCCGGCATGGGCGACGACGACACCACCAGCGTCCGTCAGGGCCAGTCCATCCGGTCCGCCAAGGCCGCCGGAAAGCTGTACGAAAATGCCGACTTTGGAAGGGCCACCATCGGGCATGATCGGCATCCGCCACACGGCATTGCCGCGCGTGACGCCGATATAGAGGATGCGTTCGTCGGGGCTCAACACCAAGCCGTTGGGGCTTGGAATGCCGTCCAGGACGAGGCTGAGGTCACCATTGGGTGCGAGGCGGAAGATGCGGCCTGACGGGTCCTGCAGGCCAGTCTGGCCTTGATCTGTGAACCAGATCGCGCTATTCGCCGCGACGGTTAGGTCATTCACGCCTTTGAACCGCTCCAACCGGTAGCGGGTGCAATGCTCGCTAACGGTGCCAGTCGTAGGATCGATGGCCATCAGGCCGTGCTTGTAGTCGGCGACCATGAGCGACCCGTCCGCCATGACCTTCATGCCGTTTGGTTCACCGTCATATTCTGCGACGACGGTCATGTCGCCCGCTGGGTTGACCTTGAAAATACGGCCCCAGGCGATGTCGACGATGTAGAGATTGCCAGCGGAATCGAACGCCGGGCCTTCCAGGAAGCAATCGACAGGCGCGCCGTGGCGGTTGATGACAGCCCATTCCGGCACCTGGCCGGTGCGACGCAGGTTCTCCGGCACGCTGGCGAACACTTCGGCCTGGATGTTGACGGCTTCAGGGAATGGCATTGGGGTCCTCCTGGGTGGCTGTTGTCCTAGTGGCAAGCTTCGCCTTCACCCAGCCCTCGCTCCTCATTGGAAAGAGGGTTCTAAAAGAAAGACATGCGGACTCTGTGAGGGTCTCCTCGCCACCCATAGGGGGGAGAGGGATCAGGGTGAGGGGGGAGTCTGCGGTAACAGAACTGGTCGATCAACCTATTTCGGCGCGTAGGGATTATCCGTCCGGCGCAGCACGAACCGGATCGGTGTGCCGGGGAAATCGAAGGTTTCCCTAAGTTCGTTCGATAGATAACGGACATATGTATCCGGCATCGCGTTCTTGTCAGCGCCGAAAAGCGCGAATGTTGGTGGGCGGCGCTTGATCTGGGAGATGTAACGCACCTTGATCCGGCGCCCGCTGACGATTGGCGGCGGGTGCCGTTCCATCGCTTCAGACAGCCAGCGGTTCAGCGCCCCGGTTGGTACACGCTTGTTCCAGACGTCATAGGCGGCTGTCGCGGCAGACAAAAGCCGGTCTACCCGCTGGCCCGTTAAGGCGGAGAGGGTGGTGACCGAGATGCCTTTGACATCGGGCAGGGATGTCATGATCCGGTCCCGGACAGCTTGCAGTGCTGCTTCACGGTCCTCGACGGCATCCCATTTGTTCACACCCAGAATTAGCCCACGGCCTTCCTGGATAACATGATGAGCGATTGTCAGGTCCTGGCGTTCCAGGCCCTGTTCTGCATCGATTATCAGCGCGGTTACGTCTGCAAAGCGAACAGCTTCCAGCGTGTCATCAACGGATTTCTTTTCGACCCGGTCCGTAACGCGAGCGCGGCGGCGCATGCCGGCGGTGTCGAAAAGCTTGATTGGCCGGCCCTGCCATTCGAAATCAACAGCAATTGAATCCCGGGTGACGCCAGGCTCTGGCCCGACAAGGGCGCGATTTTCGCCCAATATCTGGTTCAGTAGCGTCGATTTACCCACGTTTGGCCGCCCGATGATCGCAAGACGGATCGGCCGTTCCGGGTCATCCACGACATCAGCATCAACGCCGCCTGCATCAGCATTCTCGAGCGTGTCCAGATCGCCAAAAGGATCAATGCCCGCTTCTTCGATGAGCCGCTGAACTGTATCGTAGAGGTCAGACATGCCTTCGTTATGTTCGGCAGAGATCGGCACGGGCTGGCCAAGGCCAAGTTCCCAGGCTTCATGCATGCCACCTTCGCCAGCCTTGCCTTCGCATTTGTTGGCGATCAAGGCGACAGGCTTGCCAGCGCGGCGGAGCAGCTGGCCGAAGCTGCGATCAAGCGGCGTGATGCCGGCGCGGGAATCGATCAGCATCAGTGCGCAATCGGCTTCCGCTAATGCGGCTTCCGTTTGGCCGCGCATGGCGGCGGCCATGTCGCCCGGTTCGCGGTCATCAAATCCGGCAGTGTCGATTACAGTAAACGCGAGGTCAGCCAGGTTGGCGTCACCATAGCGTCGATCACGGGTGACGCCGGGCTGGTCATCCACAATGGCCATACGCCGCCCGACCAGACGGTTGAATAGCGTCGATTTTCCCACATTGGGGCGGCCTACCAGGGCTATTTTGGCCATTACTTATAGGCCGCCAAAACGCCGCTATCGGTGAGCACATACATGGTGCGATTGGCGACGATCACGGGCAGGCTTGTATTGCCTGGCAGGGTGATCCGGTGGGCAAGCGCGCCATCTTCAGCTTTGAAGAACATGGCTTCACCCTTGCCGCGCGTGACAATCAGATGCCCGCCCGCCGCGATGGGGCCAGCGTAGATTTCGGGGCGCAGCTTATCGGGGTCGATATCGCCTGCGGCGGCATTCAAATCAATTGTCCATGCAATAGCGCCGTCGCTCCGGCGGAGGGCGGCAAGGTTGGGCTGGTCGGTGATCATATAAAGGAAGGCACCTGCAACGGCGGGCGTTTCATTGCCGCCAATGGCACGGTCCCAAATCCGAGAGCCTGTTGCGAAATCAATACCGGCGGCAAGGCCAGCAGCGCCGATTGCGATGACCTCGCCATCTGCAATGACCGGTGATGCGCGAACGGCGGGAATAGCTTGTGCCACGCCCAGGCGTCGAACGGCAGTTAGCGCGTCATCCCAGGTGATCCGGCCATTGGCGGCCCGGAACGCCACGATCTCACCACTTGTTGTCGCGGCTACCACTGCGCCTTGGCCAGCCGCAGGCGACGCGCCGCCAAGCAATGCGGCGGTCGCAGGCGGTGCCTGGAATGACCACCTAGTTTTGCCGGTTTCGGTATCTATCGCGAGCAAGCGGTTATCAATTGTGATGACGAAGACCCGTCCACCATCAACCGTAGGTGCTGCGCGGGATGGGGTTGGTAGTGCCGCCCGCCAGCGCTCAGCACCGGTTGCGCCATCAAGAGCCACCAGTTCGGCGAACCCGGCGGCGAAGTACAAGGCGCCATCAGCATAGGCCAGCCCACCGCCGAATCCGTCGTCTTCGTCTTCTGGCGTTGGATCAACGCGCCAAACTTCGCGTCCTGTATCAGCAGCGACGGCGGAAATCTTGCCACCCGCATCTAAGGCATAAACGGTCGTGGACGACGCGACGGGTGGGTAGACGATCCGCCGTTCTTCGCCGTTGTCACCTTCACCGATATCCACGGTCCACGCGAGCGATGGCACGGGGGCGAGTGCACGATGGCCGGCATCGTGGCCGGGACCGCCGTAAGACTGTTCCCATGCGCCCTCAATAGCGGGGGGCAAGGCCGGTCGGATTTCGCCCGCAGATGGGTCAGGCTTAGCTTCGCCTGATTGCTCAAGGATAGCGATCCGTGTGCCGGGCAGCGGTGGGGCTTCCGGCGTGCCGAAATAACTGTCGGACCCGCAACCAGCGAGCAGCAGTGCCGCCGCCATCAGCAGCGGCCGAAATTGGCGGGCGCTGGGTCCAGACATGTTTGCTTAGCCTTTCGGGAACGCGGTCAACGCCGCATCCGCCCGTGTGCGAAGGCCAATCGGGGCAGTGGTGTCCGCACTAATGGCTTCAAGCCGGGCTTTCGCGGCGTCGAGTTTGCCAAGCTTCCATTCCAGCATGGCCGCATACTCATTCGCGAGCGCGCGCCAGGGCTTGCCTTCAGCTGTCAATGGTTCGACCAGCGGCAATAGAGTTACCGGGTCTTCTTCATAGGAACGGAGGCCAAGCGCCAACAGTTTCGCTAGCTCTTTGTAGCGATCTGGCGCTTCAAGCGATTCGACCGCGTGCAACGCCTGCAGGGCAGCCTTACGATTGCCCGCTTTTTCGTGGGCTTCTGCTTCCCGCATCCGCGCGAGGGCGGCATAGCCGTCTCCGGCTTCATTTGGGATGGCAGCGAATGCTGTGGCGGCTTCTTGCGCTTTATCATCCGCCAAGAGCGCGCCTGCGGCCAGGTAAGCGTCCCCGGCAGCTGCGGCTTGGCTTTCCTGATATTCGCGCCAAAGCGTTGTGCCAGCCACGCCGGCGATGACCAAGACGACGAAAAACCCAACAATCGGGCCATATTTCTTGGCCGATTGCTGCATCCGCTCGCGTCTTACGTCTTCATCTACTTCATCGAAGATGTCGACCACGTCGTCATCCTTCTAGCATGGGGTGGGGAAGCGTTGGCCGCACCATATATTTGTGCGGGGTATTGCGCAATTCCAGTGGCAAGCTGATTTGGGCTTTACGGCGCGCCAATTCAGCGCGAACATGCAGTTCATGATGAATCGCATCCGAGGGCCCGCATGACCACCCTGGTCGATCTCAAATCTTATCGGACGTCGCGCCGCCAAGTGTTCTTCCAAAAGGACGAGCTCCGTCGGCTGATGAATCTTTACAGCAGCCGCGTTATGACGGGCGAATGGAAAGACTACGCCATCGATTTCGGCCAAGGCATGGCGACCTTCACCGTTTTCAAACACACGTTCGATGCGCCGCTCTACAGCATGGTGAAGATCCGTCGCCGCACCGGTGGTGAAGAATGGCTGGTATTTTCTGGCAAGGAACGGTTGAAACGCAGCGGCTCCCTAGAGGGCGCACTGGCGTATTTCGACAAAAAGCTGACGGTGGTTCGGTAGGCGGGCGCAGTCGATTTGGTTCTACTGACCGCTATTTCAGCTCTGTCTCTACAAACACAAACTCGTAATCGTTTGCGTTGATGACGTCATGCTCCACGCCTGCGGCGCGGTAATAGGGGATGCCAGCCTTTAACTCGGCTTCTGCCACTTCGCCGCCAGGGAGTTCCAGGCGGAGTTTGCCGTCGAGCATGGGCGTTACGACGTAATCCATGCCGTGGGTGTGCCATCCGGTGGCAGCACCTGGGGCGAAGCGCCATTCGGTGACGCGCACCCGGTTATTGTCGATGAAGACGGTCGGGACGGCGGCGGGGCGGGTCTCGGGCATGGTCTGCACTCCGTTTAACTGGTGGCTTAGGGTCAGGCCCCTAAATCATGGCTCCGAACAGTGCGCCGATCCCAGCGGTCGCGGCCATGGCGAGCGATCCCCAAAATGTGACGCGGGCGGCAGCTTTCCAAATGCCAGCACCGCCTGCTTTTGCGGATGAACCGCCGAGCAATGCCAGGCTGATCAATGTTGTGATCGCAACGACGGGAAGCACATGCGGGATCGGGGCAATCGCTGCAGCCGCGAGCGGCATGGCTGCCCCAGCGGCAAAGGATGCAGCGGATGTCAGTGCTGCTTGCACGGGCTGGGCGTTCACGACCTCTGAAATACCAAGCTCATCCCGGGCATGGGCAGCGAGGGCATCATGGGCGCTTAGCTGTGTGGCGACCGCACGGGCTGTTGTAGGTTCAACGCCGCGCGCCATATAGATTTGCGCCAGTTCTTCCAGCTCTTCTTCAGGCGCTTCCAGCAGTGCCAGGCGCTCTGTCTCCAGGTCAGCTTTCTCGGTATCCGCCTGGGAGCTAACAGAAACGTATTCCCCTGCCGCCATGGACATGGCACCCGCGACAAGGCCAGCCACGCCTGCAATCAAAATGCTGGATCGATCTGGTGTGGCTGCTGCAACACCCACAATCAGGCTGGCGGTTGAGAGAATGCCGTCATTGGCACCAAGCACCGCAGCGCGCAGCCATCCGATCCGGTGGACAAAGTGGTGCTCGCCTGCAGCGGGGTTACTCAAGGCCTAACTATCCCCATTCACCGACTATTCCCA
>CALLKY010000134.1 GCA_938083135.1 uncultured Alphaproteobacteria bacterium
CTCAGAAAAGCCTCCGCCCGCACTGTCCATCGCCTCTGGAACGCCATTCGAGACGCTATCGACGCTATAACGACAAAGGATGCCCGAAGCTTCTTCACTGCATGCGGCTATGAACCGGAATGATCCAAATCCGCTCTAGATGCCGGCACGTAGGCCTTACCGCCTATTCCGCCGCTGCTCGATACTGCATCAACGGTGTCACTTCTATCGGTGCCTGGTCGAGCAGGCCCAAGTCATTCGCCTTAATCTGCATTGCCAAGTACTTGGAATATATGCGCACATGCGGCAAGCCACCGGCTGTGAACCAGAGGCCGGGCTGTGCTGTTCGCCGCCACATATTCCGCTCTTCCCCACCTTCATCAAAGCCCCACACGGGGCCGATCCGGTCAGCGACATCATCCCCTAAGAGATTGCGGATGACCTCCTGCTGGTTCTTGTAGCCTGTCGCCGTTACCAACACATCGGCTTCCAACAGTGAGCCATCTTTCAGGCGCGCGCCGCTAGCTTCAAAGCGATCAATCTGGTCATAATTGATGAGCCCAACATCGCCAGAAACGATCAGGTCTGAACAGCCGACATTGAAATAATATCCGCCACCCCGACGGAGGTATTTCATCTGATAGCCCGTATCATCTGGCGCGCCATTATCCAGACGGAACCCGCGCGCCTCTAAGCCTTCCAGCAGTGTCTTATCCGCGGCTTGCATCTTCGCGGCGGCGATCTGATAGCCCTTAACCAGCACGTCATAGGGTGCCGCCGTCGCCAACAGGTCATTGTCCGCAAGGGATGGTCCTTCGGCGTAGAGTGAATAGACCGTCTGCGCCTGCTCCAGACTGACGATCAGGGTTGAACTGCGTTGGATCATCGACACATCGGCACCAGAGGCGTGCAGGTCATGGGCCACATCATGGCCGCTATTCCCGGTCCCCATCACCAGCGCCTTCTTGCCCTTCCACGCATGGCCATTCGCATAATGTTTGGAATGCATGACTGTGCCGTTGAAGTCTTCCAGGCCCGGAATGCTTGGCGTCACTGGGATATTGCTCACCCCAGTTGCAAACACCAAATGCTTCGGACGCATGGCCCGCAGCGTCCCGTCTTGGCGGCGTAGCTCGACGTCCCAGCAGTCATCGGCCTCGTTGTAGCGACCGGACGCCAGCTCCGTCGCACCCCAGAAGTTCAGCTCCATGGCTTCCGTGTAAATCTCAAACCAATTGGCCAGCTTGTCTTTTGGAATGAACACCGGCCAGGTTTCTGGAAACGGCATATAGGGCATGTGATTGATGTAGACTTCATTGTGCAGCGTTAGCGCGTGATAACGCTTGCGCCAGGCGTCCCCAGGCCGCTCGTGCTGATCAATCACCAATGCGTCAATACCGACTTGGCCCAAGCACGCCGCAATGCCAAGGCCCGCCTGCCCACCGCCGATAACAATGCATTCAGGGTCATGGGCTTCATAGGCTTGCGCGCGCGTGCGGTGGTCCTGCCAATTTTCCCCGCCGAATTCCCGTGAGTAATCACCACCGCCTGGCCGCCGCTCGCCCGTGCGCTCTTCATGGCCTTTCAAGTCCACAAGTGCTGTCAGCAGCACCCAGGCCTTGTGGCCGCCTCCGTCCGGCAGTAACCGAAGCACGCCAGCACAGGGGCCATTCTCCGTCTCAAAGCCAATGATGGCTTCAATAACATCCCGTCCGGCGCGGTTGATGGCCCGCGGCTGCATCCGGTCCGCCGGAATATGAAAGTCATGCGCCCTAACGCGTTCTAGCGACCGTCCGAAGTTATCTGCGATATCGGCATGACCACTGGCCGTTTCGATATGCCAAGTGAACGCGACCAAATCTCGCCAGTGACCGTCAGTCGTAAAAAGCGCGGCTGCCGCACTCGCATCATTGGCAATGCAGGCGGCTTCAAACCCGCGGAGCCAATCTGTGACGATTTCTGACAGGGCTAGATCGGACTGGGCTGGATCGGACATGGCTGAGGCACTCCGGCTGAATGAATTTCATAGCATTTCAGCATGGCCGGGCCGCTGCGCAAAGCCTGGTCAGAGATCAGGTTTCGCCGTCATCAGCCAGAACAGCCCTGTCAATACGGACAGCCCGATCGAAACCGCTGTCCAGCCTTCACGGAGCGGCCAACCAATCATGTGCGTCAGGCGCACGCCTGTAATGGGCTGCGCGCGAACGGCTGAAGCCGTGAATATCCAATCCGCCAAGGACAAGAACGCGCATATCCGCTAGATCACCGCCTTTTCAACAAACGGCTGGCCTAAGGCAATACGCTCATAATTGAACGGCGAGAGGTCCAGGCTGCGGTATTCCCCATAGGCGATCAGCTCTGCCGTGCCCCGGCCCATGGCGGGGGATTGTTGGAGGCCGTGGCCGGAAAAGCCGTTGACGAAGACGAAGTTTGTCACCTCCGTATGCGGACCCAGGATTGCGTTGTGATCAAACGTGTTGAAGGCGTAATGGCCAGCCCAGGAGTGGGTCAGCTTGATGGCCTCGAACTGCGGTACGCGGTTAGCGAGGATCGGCCAGACTTTCTCTTCCCAAATACTATGGTCTTGTACGAAATCATCGTAATCAACTGCCGGATCATCATCAGGCGGGCACCCGGCCAGATAATTCATGCCATCCGTCCGCATATGCACACCGGATGGGTCAATGGTTAGCGGCAAGTCCTGGTCCAGCGGATCTTCAGCACTGAAAATGAACGTGTAGCGCTTTCGCGGCTCTACTGGCAGTTCGATCCCCGCCATCCGGGATGTGCGCACGGCGCGGGGGCCGGACGCATTCACGACTGTACCGCACGCAATGACCTCACCAGACTTCAGCGTGACGCTTTCAACTTTGTCCCCCGCCGCAGACTTCGCCATGGCGACGACTTCGTTGGAGACATATTCAACGCCGTTCTCCCGCGCTGCGCGGCGCCAGCCCTCGAATACGGCCCCACCTTCCCAATAGCCCTCATCCACCAGATTGATGCTGCCCGCAACGATATCCTCAACATTGTAGAACGGGTAATGCCTAGATATTTCCGCTGCAGACATAATCTGCGTCGCCGCCCCGCAGGCCGCCTGCACCTTCTGGCTTTCACGCAGGGTCTGCGCAAACGCTTCGTTATCCGCCAGATACATATAGCCGTAGCTTTGAATGGAGAGTTCTGGCACGCGTTCATCGCCGCCCATATAGCCCCGGAAATTCTTCACAAAATCAGCGGCAAACTGCGATATCCGCACGTTGATCTCATTGGAGAATTGCTGGCGCATGCAGCTATTTGTGTGGGCGGTGGAGCAATTTTCATATGTGGGGTCCCGCTCGACCACCAACACAGACCCGTCAAACCCAGGGTTCACGCTAAGCCACCACGCAACAGATGAGCCGTACATCGCCCCGCCCACAATCACCACATCGTAGCTGGCGCGCTTCGGCGCTTCTGTTGGCAAGGCCATATCCGGGTCTCCCTTAAATTTCTAAGCGATCTAGCGCCCGACGCGCGGTAAACGCAATATATATGTCGACAATATTCGCCGAGGAGCGCACCGATGCCCTATGCCGGACTGGACTCCCTGCCCTTCTTCAGTGAGGCCGATATCGCCCGCGCCCTCACCTGGGGCCCACTGATTGACGCGCTGGAAGCCGCGATGATCGACCTTTCAGCTGGGAATGTCGCCCAACCCGTGCGCCAAATCACGCCGGTACCGGGGGAGGACGGGTTCATTGCATCCATGCCCGCTGTCGGCCAAGCGATGGCCGTGAAGATCGTCACGCTCTATCATTCCAACGCTGGAACGAACCTGCCGACCCACCAAGGTGTCATCCTGCTGTTCGACAAATCCAACGGTGCCCCCTTGGCCGTGATGGACGGGCGGTTGATCACTGAAATGCGCACCGCCGCAGGCTCTGCCGCCGCCCGCGCCCTGGCCGCAAAGCAATGCGACGTGCTGACGATCATCGGAACCGGTGTCCAAGCCCGCGCCCACGCCGCCGCACTGGCCCACGTGCGCTCCTTCCAGGCCGTCCGCATTACGGGCCGGAATGCAGAAGCAGGTGCAGCACTGGCGGCGGACATCGGCGCTACTTTTGTGGCCGACGCTGAATCCGCCGTCCAAGGCGCAGACATCGTCATCACCGCAACATCCGCCGCGGACCCGGTGCTGCACGGCGCATGGCTAAAACCTGGCGTGTTCGTCTCCTCCGTCGGCTGGAATGGCCCTGAAGGCCGCGAGCTAGACGCTGCCGCCATGTCCAACACTGTCATCGTAGAAAGCCGCGCCGCCGCCCTGGACCAAGCCGGCGACATCCGCGCCAACAACGCCAAAATCTTCGCAGAAATCGGCGAAATCTACGCCGGCACCAAATCCCCACCCAAAGGCACCACCATCTACGACAGCATAGGCGTCGCCATCATGGACGCGGCAGCGGCACAGTTGGCGTATGAGAGGATGGTGAGATGACACTAAATTTGGAACAAATAAGAAATATCTTGAAAGTTCAAAAATAGAACATAGATGGTATATCGTCAACACTTTTGGAGATGGACGATGAATAACCCTAAATCAGCCCCCAATGGGGCTTTGAATCAATCTATGAAGATGACGATATGACACCGCCGGCTGATATCCGGCCGTATGGCGAACGGAATGACTTTCTGCAGTCATCCGTTGGCGAAGATCGGGCAAACCGTTGGCAAGATGTCGCTACCGCAGGCCGTGTCCTTGTTGAGACAGGTGACCTTTCTCGTAATGACGCCGCACTTCAGGGCGACATGACACCCGCATTGCCGAAAGCTATCATGAACCTACAGGCGCGCGGTGCAGCCACGAACCCAGATATTAAGATTGACGGCATCCTTGGTCCACAAACGTTAGCCCTGGCACTCGAACATGAACTACCGAAAGCCCGTGCCAAACGGGCGACAGGGACAAGTTCTCCACCAAACCTGCTGATTCCAGTAGAGCAACGTCGTCCCTTCACGCCCTTGCCGGTGCCAGATAGAGAAACAGTCAACCAACTCGTTCAAAACGTCATCAAAAAACGTACAAGCGAGGCCAACAGAGCTTTGTCTGTTTCAACTGGTGAGGCCCAGCTCCAGGAGGCGTTGCCTGCGACCGCTGTCGTGCCAGACATAGAGGAAAATAAGATTCTCTCAGGCGAGGAATCTAACACGCATCTTTTTGGCTCTCCTGCAGATGATGAACTGCTTGATGTGACGACTTCTCAGCCTAATTCGCTGTCGATGAAGGCACCTCCTCCGCCGCTTCAAGAATTGACCTCCAACGCTGATCCTGCGCCTGCAACAGAGAAGCCTCCAACAGCAGTGGAATCAAGTTTCAGCGCTACAGATCATCTGGAACATATCGCGTACAATATACATTTCATTCGCGACAGGACAGCGACGGTTGCTGCACTCGATAATGCTGCTAACGCCTTGGCTAAGTCCGTTGACCGGGCCGATATGGAGGCGATGGATGAGCGATCAGCTTATTGGCGCCGGCGGTTGAGGTCTGCCATTAATGCTGACGGTAGCGCCCTGGATATGGCCGAATGGAAGGAAATTCGTGCTGATATTGCCGAGGCCGAATTACGGCGAGAGGCGAATAGGGAAGCGTTCGGCGTCAACCTCGCACGCAATGGCGATGGCGGCTTCCAACTCAAGACAGACGGCGGTCAAGACCTGATTTCGCTGCCGCCAATCGCCGGTGCCGCCATCACTAAGGCTCCAGACCGGCACGGCCTGCCTTTTGCTGGCGCATAGTATAAATGAAGCTCCATGCATCAAAAACCGAACCTTCCCCAGAAAATCTGCAAAGCGTGCGGGCGACCGTTCACTTGGCGAAAGAAGTGGGAGAAGGTTTGGGAGGATGTGCTTTACTGCTCGAAGCGCTGCCGTAACGCCAAACGGAGCTGAAGGCTGAAACCTTCGCCCTATTCCAGGACGAACGGTTCCATGGTTTCCAGCGCTTTTTCGCGGATTTCGTGCCATTTTGCCGGGCCGCCGTAGTAAGCGAGTGTTCCGGGGGCAGCAGCACCGTCGCCGTTGTAATAGCTGATGCAATCGCGGAGTGGCGATGTGCGGATGTCGGCTTCGGCGCAGTGGGCGGCGTATTCAATTTCGGATTCTTCGGTGATGTCCAGCGTGCGGGCCTTCTTGTCCCGCAGCATTTCCAGCATGCTGACAGCGTATTTCACATGCATATCAATGGTGCGCGTGAAGTTGAACTGGCCGCCGCCGCCCTGCGGGCCGGACATGATGAACAGGTTTGGGAAGCCGTTGCTGTGCAGGCCAAGGAAGGTACGGGTGCCCTTCTCCGCCCATTTCTGTTGCAGGGTTTGCCCGCCGCGTCCGGTAATCATGTTGAAAGACGCGGTCGCCATCCATTGGAAGCCGGTCGCGTAAATCATCACGTCCACGGGGTATTCGACGCCGTTATGGACAACGCCGCGCTCATTGATTTCCTGCACGCCCATGGGTGCCGTGTCGATTAAATGCACATTGGGCTTGTTGAATGCGGGTAGGTATTCATCATGGAAAGTTGGGCGTTTGCAGCCGTACGGATAGTAGGGCTTCAGCGCCTCCGCCGTTTTTGGATCTTCGACAATTTCGTCCACGCGGGCGCGGATTTGCTCCATGATGCGGAAGTTGGCGTTGAGCTGCTTCTTGATCAGCTCATCCTGGCTGATTTCGGTCGCGTGCTGTTTGCGGCCAGCGTTGACGTCCACCTTTCCGGCCAGGAAATCATCATTGCCTTTAAGCGCCGTGCGCCCTGCTGAAATCAGGGCCAAACGCTCACGCCGGGCGACGGCCCAGCCGGGTTCATTGGCCCATTGCTTACGCTCTTCATCCGTCGTCTCGCGCTGATCTCGCACATCAATGGACGATGGCGTGCGCTGGAATACATGCAGCTCCTTCGCGATCTTGGCGAGTTCCGGCACCGCCTGCACAGATGTTGCACCTGTGCCAATAATGCCGATGCGCTTGTCTTTCAGGTCCACATGGTAGTTCCAACGGGAGGTATGGAACGCCTCACCCTGGAATTTCTCCATGCCGTCAATCTTGGCGAGTTTTGGTGTTGTCAGAATGCCGTTCGCCAGAATGACAAAGCGGGCGCGCATTTTATCACCGCGGTCGGTGACGACGGTCCAGCGGGCGGCGTCTTCATCCCATACGGTTTGGTCTACGGTGGTATGGAACAGGCAGCGGTCATAGAAGCCGAACTTCTCGGCCATGCTTTGGCAGTATTCCAGAATTTCAAAGCCTGATGCGAACTTCATGGAGGGGACGTAGCCCATCTCCTCCAGCAGTGGCAGATAGCTGTAGCTTTCCACATCACACGCAATGCCGGGATAGCGGTTCCAGTACCAGGTGCCCCCAACATCACCGCCTTTTTCGCAGAAGCGCACATCTTGGAAGCCGGCAGCCTTCAGCCGATACCAAAGCAATAGCCCCGCGAACCCGGCACCGACGACAACGATCTCACATTCATCGCTCAGCGGGTCCCGTTCAACCGGCGCATCGGAATACACATCTTCCAGATACTTCGCGAACTCACCTTCAAGGCCGATATATTCAGCCGCCCCGCGCCGGGCTTCCTTGAAGTCCCGATACTTCGCTTGTTCTTCCGCATTGAACGCCGCACCCGGAGGTGCTTCCGGCAGCGTTGTCAGCGCTTCATCATCAATAACCGAATAGCCTTTGCCCTGAATCCTGTCAGTCGCAAGGCTGGCGCGGGTATTGAACATCTTCAGGCCAGTGGCGGGGTCGATTGATACGGCATTCGGTGCGGACAAGAGAGCGGTCTCCTGGGGATCATCGGGAATGTTGCGTGAACGACAGTTTATACCCTATGCAAATCTAAACAAGCATCGAGCCGCATGCGTTAGGGTCAGGACCCTAGGGCGTGTAGCCGAAGTCTTTTCCCACCCGTGCTGTCATTGGTTCTGCACCGGCTTTCTGCCAGTCGGCGTCTGCAGGCAATGTCATGGATATGGCGCGGACCATGCTGGCGGTTGGGTCTTCGGCTGGTGCGGGTTTGATGCCGGTGTCGCGATATGCTGCAACGCCTTCCAACAGGAACTGGCGGGTGACGGCGATGCCCGCATCTGAAACACACAGGTTTTCCTGGGTACGATCAACGATGGGCGACACGCCGGATTGGCAGGCTGCGTCCTGAATCCACAAGCCCGGCAGGCCAGAGAACCAGGCCGTTTGCTGGCTTTCATAATCAAAGCCATAGCCGGTATCGGGGGAGAACTTGGTCCAGAAATCGGCATAGGGCGTGGTGGATGGTTTTGGCGTGTAACAATTGCGGCTGGCATGGCCAGTTTCGCGGCCCCGATGGCCTTCCTCCAGCAGCTCCCGTGTACGGGGATACAGCGGTGTGGCGGGCGTGTAGGAGAACATCAGGCAGAGCGTGTGTTCATCATCCATCGGCACCCAAGCATGGCCGCTGAGCTCCGGAAACTTTGATTGTGGCGGCACCAGTGTCCAGAACGGCGCCATGAACTGATTGACCCGCCAATAGCGCGTCGCATCGTCAATCCGGCGCCGGGACGCGATGTTGACGCCGAATGGCTGCTTCACGCATTTGAATTTTGGGCGAAGATCCTGTGCGGCCACCCAATCATTGATCGCGCCCTTCTGGTCAATCCGGCCATGGAGGATCGGCGCATGGGCGGAATCAATTTCCCCTTCCAGCGCTTGCAGCCAATTGCATTCCTGTACCCGGAAGGAGATATGGACGTTTTCTGCCGGAACCATGTTGAACTCAAGCTGCGGCAGGGGCGGCGGGCTGTCCTGATCTTCGCCGAGATACGCCCAGAGCACGCCATTTCGTTCTTGGCAGGCATAGGCCTTCAGGCGAACGCGGTCTTTCAAACGGCTACCTTCAGGCTCTGCTGGCAGGTCAAGCACGTTGCCCGTCGTATCGAACTTCCAGCCATGATAAACGCAACGAAGGCCGCATTCCTCATTCCGCCCAAACATGAGCGGCGCCCCCCGGTGCGGACAGGCATTGGCAACCAGACCAACCTTGCCGGCCGTGTCCCGGAAGGCCACCAAATCTTCGCCGAGCAACTTTATACGCTTTGGCTGACCATCCGGCGGCAGCTGATCGGCAGGGTAAAACGGCAGCCAGAACAGCCGCATCCAATCGCCCATCGGCGTATCGGGACCAACGCGAACAAGTGTTTCGTTTTCCTCAACGGACAACATTACAGCGTTTCCTTGACCAGCTTCCTCAATGTTGGCAGGTCTGCTCGCATTTCTTCGCCCATATTGCGCTGGTTGGTGAAGGAGACTTCGCCGACATAGATATCACCGTGCCTGTCCGTCGCCAGGCCGTGGGGGGCAAGGAAGCGCGCAGGGCCTTCACCGGCTGGCAGGCTTCCAAGCCGCGCTAGAGCCGTGCCATCGCCTTTCAGGATGGAAAGCCGTGGCCCGACATTCGGCATATTGCGGTTTACGTTCATGCCGGGACCAAGTTCGCCAATATAGAACAGCGTCTCCCCCATACAGCTCATGCAGATGCCGCAGGGGCGGTGCATGTTGTTCCATTGGGTCTCGTACCGGCCTTTGCCGTCGAACACCTGGACACGGTGATTTTCCCGGTCCGCCACATAAACCCAGCCATCGGCGTCACAGCAGATATTGTGGGGAATGTTGAACTGGCCGGGGTCCGTGCCCGGCTCCCCCCAGGAGAACAGCAGCTTACCGTCCGGCGAATATTTGTGGACGCGGGCATTGCCATACCCGTCAGACACATAAATGTCCCCTTCCGGCGATTGGGCCGAATGGGTGCAGCGGTGGAAAGCTTCACCACTCATATATTCAGAAGGCTTGCCAGGTATACCGATTGTCATCAGCACCTTGCCGTCAGGCGTGCATTGGCGGAGCGTGTGGTCGCCATCATCGGTGCAGAACAGTGTATCGTCCGCAGCGATATGCAGACCATGGGGGCGGCTGAACAGTCCCTCCCCCCAGGCGCGCAGAAAGTTGCCATCCCGGTCAAAGATAATCATCGGATGTTCACCGCGATTGAACACATAGACTTGGTCTTTGCTGTCGACCGCGACCGCCGCCACATCCTGGAACGACCAACCCTCCGGCAGCTTCGCCCATTCCATATCCACCCGGTAGCGGTGTTCGCCTTCACCCATAATCGTCGTCATCAAAGCCTCCTAACATCGTCTTAGGCATTAGAGTGACCTATATTGCTGAGAACGCCAATCGCCTGGACTGTATGCCTTGACCCATCCCACTGGCCCAATTGTCATCCTGCAACGACAAGCCGCGTTCCAAGACCCGCATGACTGCACGGACCGGGCGGATGTATTGGCGCTGTTTGAAGCCGTGTTCGACGCCCCTGTTCGCCGCGATACAGAAGGCCGCTTCCAGCCAGCCCTGGCGGAGCGTTGGGAAGTAAGCACGGACGCGCGGACATGGACCTTCCACCTCCGCCCCGGCCTCACGTTCCACAATGGGGACCAGGTTGATGCCAATGTGATGGTGAAGATGATTCAGCGCATGCAGCGTCCAGACATTGGTGCCACGCTGGGGGCACCTGCAGTATGGGGGCAATATCTTGGCGGGGCGACCGTCGCGGCTTCAAGCGCGCTTACATTCGTGATCACGCTTCAGGAACCAATTGCGGACCTGCTCGATATTCTTTGTTCCGCATACGCCCTGCCGCCTGAACTTGCGGATACACCAGGATTTCTGGAGGCTCCGATAGGCAGCGGTGCCTATAAAGTGGATGCTATCAGCGACGGTGAAATCGCTATGTCCGCCAACCCAAATTGGTCTGGTGGCAGCGCCCCGAATGCGCAATTGCTTTGGCGCACTGTCCCTGATCCCACTGAACGTGCCAAGGCTGTCGCCAATGGCGAAGCCCATGTCGCGACGCGGCTTGGTCAGGCGCCAACGCATATCGACTACCTTGACCCTGTGGCCATCATATACTTGCTGAATGCAGCCAGGGGTGCCCTCACCGACGCCCGCGTTCGATGTGCAATAGCGCTGGCCGTAGACCGTGACGCGCTGGTGCGCGATGTACTTGGCGGCGCTGGCCAGCCGCTATTGGGCTTCCTTAGCCCCAACCATGTCGGCGCTGATCCGGCACCGCAGCCGATGTATGACCCGGATAAAGCCAGACGCTTGTTAGCCGCCGCCGGGTTCGCCGATGGGCTTGGGATTACAATTGATTGCCCGACAAGCCTGCCCGATGAAGCCGAAGCACTCACGGCTGCTGTTATCCAACATCTGGCTGATGTTGGTGTCACAGCGACGGTTAGGCTGCATGAGGACCGAACAGCCTATGCGGAAATGGTCCGCGCCAAGGGCATCGGCGATATGTGCGTGTTCGATTCAAGCCCGATGAGCGCCTTCCGTGTGCTCTTCGAGAAGATCGACAGCCGGAACGGCGGCGCATGGCACCAAGGCTACGCAAATTTGGAGATTGAGACGTTGATCGACCAAGCCCGATCGACAACGGACCCAGCAGCCCGCGAGCACCTGCATCATCGCTGCTATCAGTTGTTACAAGCAGACCCTGCGTGGCTGACCCTCTATAACCACGTTCGAAGCGCCGCATTAGCAGGCGATCATAGCGGCTGGCACATGCGCGCCGACGGCGTCCTCGACGTCACCACCCTGCCCAAATTCTAGGAGATTTTGATGACCCGCAAAATCGCACTTCTGGCTGCCAGCGCCCTTCTGCTTCAAGGTGTTCCGGCTATTGCTGATGACATGCCGTTAATCGACGCCCACATCCATTACAGCCATGACGCCTGGGATATGTTGCCGCCCGATAAAGCCGTACAGGCATTGCGAGCTGCGGGTCTTACACAAGCATTCGTCTCCAGTTCCAGCGATCTTGGCACGCAGAAACTATATGCAGAGGCACCTGACCTGATCGTGCCGGTGCTCCGCCCCTACCGGAAACGCGGCGAGACCGGGACCTGGCACAATGACCCGACCGTCGGCGATATGGTGGCGGACCTGCTTGCCAAGAACCGCTATGCGGGCATTGGCGAATTTCATGTATATGGCGAGGATGTGGAGAAGCCCGTTGTCCGCCGCGTCGTGCAGTTAGCCAAGCAATACGGAATTTTCCTGCACGCCCATTCGGATGCTGAGGCCGTAGACCGCATCTTCGCCCAAAACCCAGATGCCCGCGTGCTCTAGGCGCATTCAGGCTTTGACGATCCAGAAGACGTGGCGGCAATGCTTGCCAAACATAAAAACCTCTGGTCAGACTTGGCCTTCCGCTCCGAGCATGGCGGCGGCGGCAAGGTTGATCCGGAATGGCGGAAAGCGTTCATGGCCTTCCCGGACCGCTTCATGATCGGCACGGATACCTTTACGCCGGAACGCTGGTTCTATGTGGCAGATCACGCCAATTGGTCCCGCGCATGGCTGGCTGACCTGCCGCCAGATGTCGCTGCAAAGATTGGTCATCAAAATGCCCGCACATTGGCAGATTGGGCGCTGAAACGGTGAGACTGCCAGGCTTGATTACGGGCGCTGTAGCACTTTTATCTACGCCAACACTTGCTGCTGCCAACTGCCCAATCGATGCGCCAATGGCGGCGGCGGGTGACTACCAACTATCATACACGCTAACGCCAGCCCTACCGACGGTTGGCCAGCCATTTCAGATGACGATTGAGGCCTGTGGTCCAGCAAACGCACCCTATACCGGTCCTATATTGGTGGACGCGGATATGCCCGCCCATCGCCATGGCATGAACTACAAACCGACCGTCATCAGCACGTTGCCCGGCACTTATGTGGCCGAAGGCTTTTTGCTGCATATGCCCGGCGATTGGCGGTTCAAGTTCCGGTTAGCGGGCGCTGATGGTCCGGTTCGGCTGGCCCACGGACATGTGCAACCGTGATCCGCTTGCTCATCCTGGCAGCTGCAATGATTGGCGCGTGTGCGAACGCTCCATCCGCCATCGCCCAAGACGTAAGCTTCAGTGAGACTGAGCGGGCGGCCATCCTCCGCTTTGGTCCCTGGCCGCCGCTACCAAGCACTGACGCCAGCAACCGCGTATCTGGTGACGAAAAGGCGATCCGTCTCGGCCTGCAGCTGTTCAATGATCCTAGGCTATCGCCATCAGGTCGCGTCGCTTGCGCAAGCTGCCATCAGCCGGAGCAAGCCTTTGCCGATGGTCGCCCGGTTGCCATCGGTGTTGCAAAGGGTGTCCGCAATACGCCTTCGCTCTTGGATACAGGCTTCAGTCGCTGGTTCGGTTGGGCAGGTGCTAATGACACGCTTTGGGGTGCCAGTATCCGTCCCATCACTGCCGCTGCCGAAATGGCGAGCGCTGCCGAGCATGTTCAGACCCTGATTACGACGGACACAACGCTCGCCGCCGCCTTCACCCAAACATTTGGCGCAAGCGCTAAGGCAATGGGGGCGGAGCCAGCCCTTATGGCGGTTGGTAAAGCGCTTGCCGCATATCAGGAAACGCTGATCAGCAAACGAACGTCTTTTGACCAATTCCGAGACGCCCTTGCGGCAGGCGATACCACCGGAACGTCCAAATACGCGGACAGTGCCAAACGTGGCCTTAAACTTTTCATTGGCGAAGGCCGGTGCAGCCTGTGCCATCTGGGCCCACGCTTCACCAATGGTGAATTTGACGACATTGGCATTCCGTTTTTTACCGGTCCCGGCAAGGTCGACAAAGGGCGCTATGCGGGCATTCAGTATTTCAAGAAATCTGCATTCACCCGGCTTGGCGCGTATTCTGATGACCCGGCAGGTAAGGATAGCCCCGCCGCCATTCCATCCCACCATGTCGCATTACAGGGCCGGGCGTTCGGATCCTTCAAGGTGCCCTCATTGCGTGGTGTTCAGGAAACAGCGCCCTATATGCACAACGGGACGCTAAACACGCTGCCAGAGGTCATCGACCACTATTCCAAAATGGACCAGGACCGCCTGCACATTGATGACGCCGCGATCCTCCGCCCCCTTAATCTTACGCCACAGCAAGCGCTTGACCTTGAAGCTTTTCTACGGAGTTTGTCACCAACGAAATGAATCCTGATTTAGCCGGAACGACAAGCCCCATCCAAGGCTTGTATTTATAGCCAACTCGCCCCCATGCCCCCTGAAAGCGCGCCCTTGCCCGCATCCTTCAAACCACTCCTAACGGCCGCCGCTGCCAATCCTGCGCTTGAAGAGATGGCATTGGATGCACGTGACGAAATTCTGATGGGTTTCCGGCTTTTTGAGGCAGAGCTTCCACTGCAGAGCCCTCGCGCACGAGAGGCCGGATACAGCACATGGAGCGAACTCCTCGCCGCCCGTGCGGCAGACGGTGTGCGCGTGCGGATTTTACTTACGGACTTCGAACCCATCGTCGCGAACACGCTACATGCACAGGCATGGTCGGCCCTCGAAGGTTTCGTCAAAGCGGGCGATGCTGCGGGTGCTGGAGATAATCTATCCGTGATCGCGGGCCTGCATCCGGGTGAGCTTGGCAAAATTATCCGCCTCGTGTTCTGGCCCGCGCTGCGCTTTCGCCTGCATCGTGTGCGCAAGAAAGCAGAGCGGGACAATGACCAGGACCTGGCCCACACGCCTGGCCTTCGCGCCTATTTGCGCCGCAAGGGCCGTGCGCTCAAAGTGCAAAACTTCCCGTCTGCCCGGTTATGGCCCGCGACCTATCACCAGAAGATGGCCGTGTTTGACGGCACCCGCGCAGTCATTGGCGGCATCGACTTGGCGGAACGGATGGCCGATACGCCCGCCCATGACCGCCCAGCGGATGAGACTTGGCACGATGTTAGCGTCGCCGTTGAAGGCGATGTTGCAGCGGCAGCTCGCGCGCACCTTAAGGCGGAATGGAACGCCAATACGCCCCGCTTCAACGCCCGGCTAACGCGGATGGGCGCGCCATTTGAACAAATGCTCCGTCCTGTCGCCCCAATCCTGGATGACGCGCCCAAACTTTCACCACCCAGCCTAGATCGTGGCGTATTCCTGCGCACCCGATCTCGCCGCTCCCGTTCGCCATTTGCCATCGGCCCGCGGCCTGACGTAATTGAGATCGAACGTTCGAGTATTAAGGCCATTCTGGGAGCAGAGCGGCTGATCTATCTGGAGACGCAATTCCTGCGTTCGCCGGTGATTGTTCAAGCACTGGTGCGCGCAGCATCCAGGACCACGTCCTCGCAGCTGATTATCGTTCTGCCAGCAGCACCCGATGATATCGCGTTTGACGACAATCGCGGTGCCGATGCACGCCAAGGGGAATGGCTGCAAGTCCGCGCGATCAGGCGTATTCAGAAAGCCTGGGGCGATCGCTGTGGCATGTTTAGTTTGGCACAGCCACGCCCGGTAAGCGCTGACGAGAACGCTTTGCCGGATCGTGCGACGCTGCAGGATGCGCCAATCGTGTACGTTCACGCCAAAGTCTCGATCTTCGATAGTAGGGACGCGATTGTCGGGTCCGCCAATCTGAATGGCCGCAGCATGCGTTGGGACACAGAAACCGCCGTTCATTGGCGGGACAAAGAAAGCGTTCAGACGCTCCAGAACGCATTATGGACTGCACATTTCGGCCACGCCGTCGATGCAGAAAGCGCAGAGCCATTGCGCGCCTGGTCAACCCGCGCCCAGGAAAATGCTGCCTGCGCGCCAGAACAACGGCAAGGCTTCATCATGCCGTACGATCTAGAGGCCGCCGCTAAAACTGCTAAATACCGCTGCTGGGTCCCGACCAATATGGTCTAGATGAACGTCAGCAGGCGCTTAGGATTATCGACGATGATCGCGTCTATTTCAGCCTCGGTATAATCGCGGAGGCGCATGAATGGGACGACATTCTCAAAAATATGCCCATAGCCGTGCCCACCCTTAGACTTAAGGCGCGAGACGTAGCAGATGTCATGGCTGATCACGATCTGATCCAGATGGCCACGTTCAATCAAAGACCGAATGTGACGAAGGCGGATCGCATCATTGGGCATGTCGATACAGGGATTGAGCGCATAAAAGCTGCTTTCCTGGCCGAATAGATCAAACTCAATGATGCAGCCCGTGTCTGCTAAGCGAAACAGGCGGTCTTGATCAAAGATTGTACGATCGACATGGCTGATGATCGTGCGTTCAGGAATGCCGCCTTCGGCCTTAACGAAATCCATCACTTCCTGTGGCTGATCAGCGTCCCGTCCCGGATGCACGTTGAGTGCTGCGCCGGTTTCTGCCTGGGCCGTAATGGCACCACGCATGACGCGGCGTTCAAGCTCTGTCCATGGGGATTGGCAGCCAATCTCACCAATCATCCCAGCGCGAACATCACTGCCCCATGCACCTTCAAAAATCTGATCGATCATTTCAGCTGCGAAATCATCCGCACTGCGGTTCTGGTTTTCGGCGTCCTGGTATTCTTCAACATACTGGCCGCAGCCCATGATGATGTTGGCACCTGTCGCCCTTGCGACTTTCGCCAACTCCGCAGGTTCCGGCTTTAGCCCGCCCGATGACAATTCAACCACCGTCTCGCCGCCAACAGCAACCATCTCTTTAACTTCGCTGATCGCAAGGTCAGTCGAGCGTGACACCAGATTGCGCGGAACTTTGACCCGGCCGTACGTCATCTGCCAGCAATTGCAGAGCGTGATCGTTGGCCCCTGGTCCATTGCCGCCGCAAGTGCAGGCGGGCGTATGTCCCAGATCAGGTGTTCATGCATCAGCGTCTTGCCTAGTGCGGCAGGGTCCATGACACCGCGTACAGATTGCGCTTTGCCGGCGAGATCGCTGCGAGATAGTCGCGCCAATTCGGTTACTCCGCCGCTGACCGGGTTTCCGCAGGTGCAGCCGCAACGGTAACGCCATCATCGATCATGCGGGCGATATCGCTTGGGCTGAAGCCGGCCTCACGCAGCACAGCTTCACCGTCCGAGCCGAGGGCGCCTGGCATGGTGCGAATGCCCGCTGGCGTTTTCTCGAACTTTACGCCTGGGCGAACCAGACGGATGCGGCCCTCTGTTGGGTGGTCATAATGTTCAAACATGCCAACAGCGTCCAAATGCGGATCATTGGCGAGTTCGCCAAGCAGCGTCGCTTTACCGTGCGGTACATCAGCAGTTTGTAATGCGGCCAGCAGTGGCTCAGTCGGCCAATCGCGGACGCATTGCGCGACCATTTCATAAAGCTCGCCGATCTTTTCGCTGCGGATTTTGCCATCGTTGACGCGCGGATCCTCAATCATATCCGGGCGTTCCATCATCTCAAAAAACGCGCGCCATTGCTTGGTATTGTATGGCAATACGCATACAAACCCGTCTGCCGTGGCATAGGGCCTGCGATATTCCACCATGGCGCGTTCATAGCCGACAGGGCCAAGCGGGGGATCAAATGTCTGGCCAGACTGATGCTCCACCAGGTTAAATCCAACCATGGATTCCAGCATCGGCACTTCGACCAATTGCCCCTCGCCCGTGCGTTCACGGCTAAACAGCGCTGCCGTCATGGCGTGCACAGCGAATTGGGAACAAATCTTGTCGCAGACGGACGCTTTGATGAACGCAGGCTCACCGCTCCGGCCACCCTGCATGTCCGCCATGCCTGACAAACCTTGGATCACATCATCGTAAGCCGGGCGCTTTGCATAAGGCCCATCCTGGCCAAAACCGACCAATGCGACATAGATGATTTTGGGATTGACTGCCGTAAAATCCTCATAGCCAAGGCCCAGGCGTTCCATCGCGGCTGGGCGCACAGAGGTCAACACCGCGTCCGCACCTTCAGCTAGTTTCAACATCGCATCGCGGCCTTCAGGCTTTTTCAGGTCCAGCACAATGGAGCGCTTATTGCGGTTCGCCATCAGGTAAAAATGGCCCATGCCTGGGTTCTTGAACGGAGAAATGCCGCGAGTGATATCTCCTTCATGGGACTCGATCTTGATGATTTCCGCACCATAATCACCCAGGATTTGACCGGCATAGGGGCCGAAGCCAACCGTCGTCAGATCAAGTATTTTTACGCCGTCCAGCGGTCCAGCCATTGAATCAATCCTTCATGCAGCAATCTTTGTATTGGGATATTTTTGCATATCGCCGCAACAAGGGGTAGCGCCCCGGTTGACGGCACCCGTGCAGCATTCCAAAACAGGACTGTTGCACTTAAGGAGCGGACGAATGACGGCGATTGACCGCAAGCAAGCGATGGACGTGTTGAAAGCCTTCGGCAAGGCGTTCAACAAGGGCGATGCCGAGGGCATTCTGGCCCAGGTCACAGATGATTTTGAATGGCGCATGCATGAAGGCCCAGAGGCACCCGAAGGTGCGGTCATCAAAGGCCTTGAGGCGACCCGCAAAGCACTGGCTGAGCGCGCCGAGGCTATTGAAACCATGCGCTTTTCCGAAACCGAAGTGCTATTCGGTGATGACCATATTGTGGGGCGGTTTCGCGCAACCGGTCGTTATACCACTGGTGCGGCAATCGACGTGCGCGGCATCGATATCTACTCGTTCCGAGATGGCAAAATCTCGGTCAAGGACAGTTACTGGAAAGCGATCCGTTAGAAGCCAATGAGCGTACTGCCAATTGTAATCGCGCCCGACCGGCGCCTGAAATTTCGCTGCAAGCCCGTGGATGCCGTCAATGATAGCGTCCGGGAAAAGCTCACCGACATGCTGGCGACGATGTATGACGCGCCCGGCATCGGCCTCGCCGCACCGCAAGTTGGTGACGAGCGGCGCTTGATTGTGATCGATGTCGCCCGTGAGGATGACCTGCCGGAACCCATGCAAATCGTCAACCCAGAAATCCTCTGGGCGTCAGACGAGAAATGCATCATGAACGAAGGCTGCCTGTCGATCCCAGATGTCTATTACGACGTCAAACGGCCCGAGCGGGTGCGCGTCAAATATCTGGATGAGAAAGGCGCTGCACAAGAGATTGAAGCGGACGGCCTGCTCGCCCGCTGCCTACAGCACGAGATTGACCATCTGGACGGCGTGCTGTTCATTGACCACATCTCGCTTCTCAAGCGGAATATGGCGCTCTCCAAAATGAAGAAGCTGAAAGCCGGAGAGGCGCGCAATCGCCCGGTCAAGGGCTGATCCGGTGAGCGCGCTCCGCCTCGCGTTTATGGGCACACCAGATTTCTCAGTCCCCGCGCTTGCGGCACTGTTGGACGCTGGGCACGACGTGGTGGCCATCTACAGCCAACCACCGCGCCCATCTGGCCGGGGCCAAAAGCTAAAGCCATCACCGGTACATGCGTTTGCGGAAACCAAAGGCATAGACGTGCGGACGCCGAAGTCGCTGCGGAATGTAGAAGCGCAGGCAGCGTTTGCAGCGCTCAATCTCGATGCTGCAGTGGTTGTCGCCTATGGGCTGATCCTGCCAGAGCCCATTTTGGCCGCGCCCAGGCTTGGATGCGTCAATATTCATGCCTCCTTACTGCCACGCTGGCGGGGCGCTGCGCCGATCCAACGGGCAATCATGGCCGGTGATGAAGACGCTGGCGTCGTGACCATGCTGATGGATATTGGCCTCGACACTGGCCCGATGCTGATGACCGAACGAACACCAATCACATCCAGTACGACAGGCGGCGACTTGCATGATGCGCTGTCCGATATCGGCGCGCGGCTGATTGTGCCGACGCTTGCCGGATTGGATACTGGGGCGTTGAGGCCGGTTAAACAGCCGGAGGATGGCGTCACCTATGCCAATAAGCTATCCCGCGCCGATGGCCTGCTCGACTGGCGGCGGCCAGCTTTGGAATTGGAGCGCACGATCCGCGCGCTCTCGCCCCAGCCCCGTGCCTGGTTCCCCTATGAAACCGCAATGATCAAGACTGGCGCAGCCACTTTGGAAGCCGCGACTGGCACCCCCGGAACTGTCCTTGATGACCGGCTGCTGATTGCCTGCGGTGACGGCGCGCTTCGTCTGACCATGGTTCAGCGGCCCGGTAAGGCCATGACAGACGCGGACGCTTTCCTGCGCGGATTCAGTATCCCCAAAGGCACCATTCTGCCGGTTGGCGCATAACGCACCATGAGCCAGCTGCCAATCAATGCGCTCCCGCCTCAGGCCAGTAGCTAGCGATGCCCCGCTATCGGATTACCCTTGAATATGACGGCGGTGGATTTGTCGGCTGGCAACGGCAGATAACCGGCATGTCCGTCCAGCAGGCGCTGGAAGAGGCGATCCTTAAATTATCCGGCGACACCGTCAGGGTGTGGGGCGCCGGGCGCACGGATTCTGGCGTGCATGCATTGGCCCAGGTGGCGCATTTTGATTTGGCGGCACCACAGCCGCTGAAGGCCATCAAGGACGCCTTGAACTTTCATGTCCGCCCGCACCCTGTCGCGGTGATCCATGCAGTGGAAGCAAAACCAGGTTTCGACGCGCGCTTCTCTGCGATCCAGCGCACATATCGCTATCGCATCCTAAACCGGAGTGCGCCCGCGATCCTGGACAGAGGAAAGGTCTGGTTCGTCAGGCATCCGTTGGATGTGGCACCAATGCAGGAAGCAGCGAGCCGGTTGGTCGGCCATCATGATTTCTCAAGCTTCCGCGCCATTAAGTGCCAGGCAAATTCACCAGAGCGCACGATGGATGTGCTCCGCGTTTCGCAGCATGGCGACGAAATATGGATCGAGGCTGAAGCCCGGTCCTTCCTGCACAACCAAATTCGGATCATCACCGGCACCCTCGCCCGCGTCGGCGACGGCGCATGGACGCCAGATGACGTATCCGCCGCATTGGCAGCAAGGCATAGAGCCGCGGCGGGACCAACGGCCCCGCCGGACGGTCTCTATCTCACCAGCGTCGGATATCCAGACGACGCTTAGCGATCGCTGATGATTTTAACTGTCGAGCCGACCTTCAATGGCTCTGTTTGCGATACGCCGTTCAGCAGCATAAAGCGCTCCAAAGCGAACTTTTTCACTGCCATCCGGTTTGCAATTCGCGTGACCGTATCGCCAGACCGCACGCGGTAGATTCGGATGCGCAGCGGGCCAAGATCACGCCTCTCCCGCGCCGTCAGGTGGCGGAAAGAATAGGTCGTGCGACGGAAATCATCCCGCAGACGGCTGGTCATGTTGGGTGGTGACAGGAACTGCATCCGGAACGTGCTGCCATCCTCACCACGAATTGCGAGCAGGCGGACATCCATGGTCTTGCCGTTGATATTACCCCGCGTTGTGGCCGTACCCGCTTCAAGGCCGTTCACCCTAATTGCCTCAACCCCAGACAATCGGGCCGACTTGGCCCAGGTCTGGCGAATATAATCCGCCATTGAGCCACCATAGTTTTTAGGCCCACCATCAAAAACAATGATCGAACCACCCGGTCCGAAAGCGGTTACGTTTTTAGCGGAATTAAACAGGGTGAAGCTGTCCGGCACTTCATAACGGATGTTCAGCTTTTCATGGGCGAACACACCATCGCGCGCATAGCCCTGGTCAGGAGGATCACCCCAAATCATGCCGTCGATTTTAGAAAAATAGACGTCGCGGGCTTCAATTGGGTTCTGTACTCGCACTTTGGAAGCAAGGCCGCGTGCACGCGCGACACGTTCTTGTGTCGGAGGATGCGTATCTAGGTATGAGGTACCGCGCGGTGTTTGCCCCCGCAGTTTCGCCATCAAATTCTTCTCTTGGTTCAGCTTCGCGAGGAAGCCGGACATGCCGTAGGGGTCAAAGCCAACGCGGCCCGTATACCGGACACCCAGCGTATCCGCTTCATATTCCTGACCACGGCTATATGAGGCCACATACCCTTGCGCACCAATACCAGCGAGTTGCCCAGCCGCCCGCCCGACTTGGGCACCGCCGAGCACTGCCCCAAGAACCTGCGCGCCAACGACGCCAACCGTCGCCAGCGTACCTTGAGCGGACCGCTGTGCACCGTGCCGGGCCGTTACATGGCCAATTTCATGGCCGATAACCGCCGCTAGCTGCGCTTCATTCTCTGCCAATGAGAGCAGCCCGCGGGTCACATAGACATACCCGCCCGGCAACGCGAAAGCGTTAGTGACGTCGCTATCGAGCAGCGTAAACGTCCATTTGATATTTGGCAGCTCAGAACTTGCGGCTAAAACATCGCCCAGAGACTTCACATAAGCCTGAAGTTCACGGTCGCCATAAGCCCCGCCAAACTGCTGCAGAATTTTGGGGTGGTTTTCGTCCCCGATGCGTTTTTCATCCGCTTGGGACATGAACACGACATCTTCGCCGCCTGTCGCCGGATTGGTGGAACACCCTGCTACCGCAGCGCCAATCGCAACGGCGGACAATGCAGCAGCCAAATGGCGGCGTAATGGGGATGTTTCTGTCTTCATGGGTCTAGCGCCTCTATCTGCTGCGGACAGGTAATATCTAGCATGGGACCGTTTCTCCATACCAACCAACCTCTAACCAGCAATTTCCGTTCCAACAAAGCATCGAAGCCCAGATTGGCTTTGTCCAGCCGTCGGGCGGACGATTTGGTCGCCCTAAGTGTGAAATCCTGGCGCCAGTCTTTGTCGAAATTAAGGTAACGCACGTTCCGACCACCCCCGCTTTCAAAGGGCATGCCCGCTACCAACACAAATCCACGCGCTTTGATTGGCTGCACAGCATCACGAACCTGATAGACGCCAATCCGCCAAAGGCCCCGCCGCGCCGTCCGCGCGCTGGCTTCGGCATCGCGTAACAATTTGAGACGCCCTGGGTCACCGAGCGGGCAAGGACCAATGCGCGCCAAGCCTTCCTGCAGCATCCGTTCCTGAAGCCAAACGCCAGACCCCTGAAGATGCACATCGGCTGGAATGCGGTTCCATCGGTCCGCTACCTCCAACAACGGGGTTAGCCGTGCAGTCTGGCCAACGGCACTTTCGATCATGCGGGCAAGTGCGGCTGCTGCAATTTTATCTGCCGCAGAACGCCCACCATCATCATCTGGATTCGGTGCCAACAGGCCATCGAGCAGAACAATTCTCCCATCGGCCATCCGCAGCGTTACAGCATCCTCTGCAGCGCTAACCCGGAGAGGCTCCGCCCCCGCCGGAAAGCGTAATCCAAATAGAATGAGCAAGATGGCTAGCGAGAGGCGCATGCAATCGTTTATACCTTTTTGAATTCACTTTGAGAGTATGTTTCGCCAATGCCCTCCTCCCGCCACCTCCGCGCTGAATTGTTCGCCCCCTTTGACGCGAACAATGCTGGCTATCTGAACGTTGGAAATGGCCATCGCTTGTGGTGGGAAGAATCAGGGTCCCCGGATGGCCTGCCGGTCGTGTTTCTGCATGGCGGCCCTGGGGCCGGATGCTCGCCTGCTTATCGGCGCTTCTTTGACCCGCAATCTTACCGCGTTATCCTGTTTGATCAGCGCGGCAGCGGTCGTTCAAAACCCTATGCCTCGACCGACCACAACGATACCCAAAGCCTGATTGAAGACATTGAAGCGCTCCGCGAGCATCTCGGCGTTGAGCGCTGGTTGGTATTTGGTGGCTCTTGGGGATCAACCCTGGCGCTGGCCTATGGCGAGGCTCATCCGGAGCGTTGCCTTGGGTTCATTCTGCGCGGCATCTTCCTTGGCGGTGGCGAAGAGGTTGATTGGTTCTTGAACGGCATGGGCCGCGTATTCCCGGAAGCGCATCGCCAGTTGGCAGAGCATATTCCTGCCGCCGAACGCAGCGACTTACTCTCCGCATATATTCGCCGCTTGAACAGCACGGACCGGCAAACAGCAATCAACGCCGCCCGTATCTGGAGCCGCTATGAGTCTATGTGCTCGACGCTGCGTCCCTCAGAAATGCCGTCATTTAATGATGGTGAAGGATTGCTGGCGATTGCACGGATTGAGGCGCATTACTTTATGCACCGGCTTTTCCTGGAAGATGACCAGCTCATCCGGGATATCGACAGAATCCGCCACCTGCCCTGCACCATTGTTCAAGGGCGCTATGACATGATTTGCCCAAGCGTCAGTGCCGAGCGGTTAGCGCGCGCATGGCCCGGCAGCCGCTACAATGTCGTAGATGATGCAGGCCATTCTGCCATGGAGCCCGGCATTCGTGCTGCCCTGGTCCGGGCAACAGAAGCATTCAAAACCCGTGTCAGTGTCGCTGCATGAATGCGTCACTGCCGCCGCGCGCGCCAGACGGCCATATCGTCTACGCCATCGGTGATTTGCATGGCCGGTCAGACCTGCTTGAGCGCATGCTCATTCGCATTCAAGAAGACGCAGCCGTCCGCCCAGCCGAAAAACGCACAATTGTGTATCTGGGTGACTATGTGGACCGGGGCCATGATGCGCGGGGCGTGATTGAACGCCTGATCGAAGGCCCACCAGACGGTTTCGAACAAGTCTGCCTGATGGGCCACCATGAATCCTGGCTGCTGGACTTCCTAGAGAGCGCCCATGCTGGGGCGGGCTGGTTCATGAATGGCGGCGTCGCCACATTAGCCAGCTATGGTGTGCCCTTCAGCCATGGCGGCAATCGCATGGACAGGCTGGAGGATGCCCGCGCCGCCTTCGCCGAAGCGCTACCGCCGCAGCATTTTTCGTTCCTGGATGGCCTGCACTATTTGTGGCGGGCTGGCGATTACGTGTTCGTCCACGCAGGAGTGCGCCCAGGTGTGTCACTGGGCGATCAGGACCCGGAAGATATGGTCTGGATCAGGGATGAATTCCTGGAATCTTCAGCCGATTTCGGCGCTGTGATCGTGCATGGACACACCATCCGCGATTACCCAGAAGAACGGCCAAACCGCATCGGCATAGACACTGGTGCGTTCGCCACTGGCTGCTTGACGTGCCTCTGCCTTGATGGCGAAAAGCGCGACTTTATCCAGACTTAGCAGCGCCCTCTAACCAACCAGCTGGCGGACCTCGCCTGCAATCAATTCGATCATCTCCATATGTGCCGATTTCTCACGGCTGCCCAGCGAAAGCACGACTTCATGAATGCCGGCGTCCCCATAGGCACCGATCGTGTCCGCCATATCCTGGGCCGCACCTTTCAGGCTGGTATGGTCGTCTGGCGCTCGGCCAGACGCCTTCATGTCCATCCCGACAGGCAGGCTGATCGAAATGTGCAGATCGGTGATATCCCGACCGGCCGCATCCATCATTTCACCAAGGTCTGCCATGGCTTCACGGATTTGGCCCGGCGTTTTACGAAGTGCGTGCCAGCCATCGCCAAACCGCGCGGTCCGTCTGAGCGCCGCTTTACTACCGCCGCCAACTAAGATTGGCGGATAGGGTTTCTGTTTGGGTTTTGGTGAGAATTTTTGGCCGGAATATGTGTAGAAAGGCCCCGAATATTCCGGTGTTTCCTGGGTCCAAAGCGCTTGTAGCGCGCCAAGCAAATCATCCGTGCGCCGACCACGCGTTTTGAAATCCACGCCGAGATTTTCAAACTCATCCTCAGTCATCGCAACGCCGATCCCCAGGCTGACACGCCCGTTGGAAAGATGATCCAGCGTCGCCACGGTTTTGCCAAGCCGGGGCGGGTCGTGCCATGGCAGCACCAGAACCGAGGTGCCGAGCCGAACCTTTGATGTCACGGCTGCAACGGCGGTCAGGATCGTCAGGGGCTCAAAATACGGGCGATTATCCAGCCGTTCCGCGATGTATGAGGAGTGGAACAAATGCTCACTCGCCCAAACGCTGTCGAAGCCCTTCTGTTCCGCCAGTGCCGCCAAATCAACCAGCGCATGGACGTTCTCAAAGCCTTGGTTGCTTGGAATACTGTACCCAAATTTCATTGTTCAATCCTTAGATAACGCTCGCGGCTATTGCTTGGGGCACTGGCTTTGTCGCCGCAAAAGATGGTCTTGCTGCAAGCCGGTCTACAGCGGTGGCCAATGCCGGATGCGCTGGCCGCCAAAGATAGCTTGGAAAGCGGACATCCAGATACAGCATCACCGTTCCGACAGCGATGTCTGCAATTGTAAACTGGTCGCCAACGCAAAATCCATTTGCTGGAACATGGAGCGCCATATCCGCGACGCCGCCATCAATCTTGCGCATCTGGCGGTCCATCCACGGCTGACTCTGCTTTGAAGCTTCGCGCATGGTTTCAAAGAAATATAGCACGAAGGCATCACACACACCGTCCGCCACCACTTCAAAACGCCGTGCCGCAAGGCGTTGATCAGGATCGGCTGGATGAAGTGCGGGCGTCGGGTATTTTGCCTCCAGCCATTCAAGGATGAAGTCACTCTCGAACACGGTTTGACCGTCATCCAGGATCAAAACCGGTAGCTTCTCCAGCGGATTGTATGCAGGCGTTGCGGTTCCTTCATTCCAAGGAACTTCCGTCATCAATTCGAAGTCCAACCCCTTTTCCGCCAGCGCAATGCGTACTTTGCGAGCATAGGGGCTGGGGGTGGCGCTCAATAACTTCATCATCGCAGCCTAACCATTCGCCAGTCCATCACGCAATTCGCGGCGCAGAATCTTGCCCGACGCAGATTTCGGGATCGCGTCCATGAACGTCACCTGCCGGATGTGCTTGTAGTTCGCCAAACGCTCCGCCGCGTGCGCCATAACGGCCTCAGACGTTAGCGATTGACCTGTTGCGATCACAACAAAGGCCGCCGGAAGCTCACCCGCCTCGTCATCTGGCACGCCAATAACCGCAGCGTCGGCGATGGATGGGTGGGACAGCAGAACATCCTCTAGTTCTGCCGGGGCAACCTGGAAGCCCTTATATTTGATCAGCTCTTTCAAGCGATCACGAATGTAGAGGTAGCCGTCTGCATCAAAGCAAGCGAGATCGCCAGTTTTCAGCCATCCTTCACCGTCTAGGGTTGCAGCAGTGGCTTCAGGATTATTCAGATAGCCAAGCATGACCTGCGCGCCCTGTACCCAAAGCTCGCCTTCTTCATCAACGCCTTTATCGGCACCCGTTTCAGGGTCCACAATCCGGGACCGCGTGCCCGGTAGCGAAAGCCCAACCGCACCTGCCCGCACCGTCTTCAATGACATCAGGTGCGAGGCCGGGCTGAGTTCCGTCATGCCATAGCCTTGCAGTACCTGCACATTCAGCCGCTTGGCACAGGCTGCCGCAGCATCTTCGCCCAAGGGTGCTGCTGCGGAAAAGATGCTGTGGAGCTTGCTCATATCAAACGCATCGACCAGCGGGTGCTGCGCCAATGCAATCGCAACCGGCGGTGCCACGAACATACGTGGTGCAGCGTGATCCTGGGTCAGCCTGAGAAACAATTCTAAATCAAACCGGGGCATGGTGATGATCAACCCACCTGCTGCCAGATAGGGATTCAGCAGTGCATTCAGGCCGTAGATATGGAAGAACGGCAGGAACACGACTGTCGGCTCACCTGGCTCAATCTGAAAAACCTCCAATATCTGATCCACATTGGTGGACATGCTTCGGTGCGTCAGGATCACGCCTTTTGGAAGGCCCGTGGTGCCGGATGAATAGGGTAGTGCTGCCGGGTGGGTGTCCAGATCAACCGGTGCCTGTTTCTCTAGCGGATCGCCCATCATGGCGCTCAACGGAAACACATCGCCACCGCCCTCTCCACCCATCAGGATGATTGTCTCGACGCTTGATTCCGCGGCCGCAGCCCGCGCGACTTCCAGGCAAGCCGGTGCGGTAATCAGCACCGTGGCCCCCGCATCCTGTAGCTGATGCTTGACCTCATAGGACGTATAGGACGGATTGACCGGTGTGACCGTACCGCCCGCCCAGGTGACCCCATGAAATGCCACGCAATAGTCCGGCATGTTCGGTGCCATGATCGCAACAATCACACCAGCGCCCAGCCCGCGCGCCGTAAGCCCACCTGCCAAGCGCTTCACCTGGTCCACGAGTTCTGCACCCGTAAGGGATGCGCCCGTCGCGCCATCAATTAGGCATACCGCATCCATGCGACCTTCCAGGCCAGCAAATACACGCTCCGTGATCGTCAACGTGCTCGGCGGGATATCGCCATAAGGGCTTTCGAATACGGCCATGCTTCTATCCTATTGCTGCAACACACTGGCAGGATCGTGACGCATGGCGCTAATTTCGGCAATCAGATCTTTCCATTGGGCTTCTCCCAAGGGACACGCTTATGCCATGCTTGAGCGGCAATAGTTTAGCTTGAGCCCACATATCCAAAAGGAACGCCCGATGGCCCGCCACCTAAACAAAGAAGAACTTGCCGCTGGCCTGCCCGAAATCCTGAATTCACCCAAGGACAAAGGCCCTATTGAATCGATTACTGTGCGCCCCGCCTCTGAGCAGCGTCGCACCGTCAACAGTGTCGCGATCAGCCTGGCAGGCGGGGTTGAAGGCGATCACTGGGCACAAGGCTGCTGGAAATCCACAGACGCGGGTGAGCCACACCCGGATGTGCAGATCTGCATGATGAATTCCCGCTGCATTGATCTGATTGCCGGCAACAAGGATAATTGGGCACCAGCAGGCGATAACCTGTTCATCGACATGGACCTGACGCCAGACAACCTGCCGCCCGGAACCCGCATCGCCATGGGCACCGCAATCCTGGAAATTACAGATACAGCGCACAAAGGCTGCGCCAAGTTCATCGAACGCTATGGCCGCGACGCCTGTGTCTTCGTCAATGTCGGTGACGGCGACCGCTACAAACTCCGCGGCATCTATGGCCGCGTCGTCCAAGACGGCGTCATCTCTGTCGGTGATTTGGTGACAAAGCTGTAAGCGCAAAATTCCAGGCTATTTGCGTGGCCATTCGCCCTTGAATGGCTGTTTCAGGGCGCGTTCGACCAATTCCAAGCGGTCCTGGCCGTAGAACATGTCGCCGTCCACGAAATATGTCGGCGAGCCGAATACGCTGCGGGCGATCGCTTCTTCTGTGTTTGCTTTGTATACGGCAATGACGGCTGGAACTTCTGCCGATTGGAATAGTGGATCAGCCGCGATGCCGACATCTTTGCAAATGGCAGTGAGGGTTGGGCGGTCGGCCAGGTCTGCGTCATCGCGCCAATGGGCTTCCAGCATGCGGTGCGCCAAAGCGTCAGCATCTAGCTTCTGGTCTTGCGCCGCGATCAGCATTCCGTTCGCAAGGGCCGGATCATTGTGATGATGCGTGGGGATGCCGTTCATCACGGGGGCGTTGCGATATTCGGCCCACCGGTCAATTTCACGCCCGAAATAATATGCGCGATGATTTGGCGGGCGGTTCCGGGTGTCACTGGACCCGACGCCAGGAATGCCGATCCGCAGATCATAGGGCCGGTGCACAATCGTCCGTCCCGCCGCTTTCGCGATATCCATAAACCGCTGTGAGCCCAGATAGGCGAAGGCGGAATGTGCGGAATAGAAATACTCGATCACGGCCATAGTCGATGCGTCCTTCATTGATTTGCCAGAGACATTATCCCAAGCCAGAGTGCGAGGCTATCGAAGCGGAGATGAAAGCCTATGAGCGACGATTTATGGCTGGTGACCCCATCTGGCCAGCGCGGCGACGGTGCCTGGATCGATGATGTATTGGTCGAGCGCGCCGCGGAATCCGGGCTGGAATGGCGCTATTCTGCGGCAGGCAACTTCCCGCGCGAACGCATCGAAGTGATCCGGGATAAGCCCCAGGCCGAAATCGAACGCCTATATTATCGACGTGGATGGACGGATGGGCTGCCCATTGTTCTGCCAACCCAAGCCCGCGTCAAAGCCATGCTGCGACGCGCCCGCGTACCCGCCGACAAAATGCTTGGCGAGGCCGAGCCCTTGTTCGGCCAAGCCACAGCAGAAAAAGCCGCCGCAAATGCCGTTATGGCCGGATGTGACGCCGTGCATTTTCCATTCGTACTGGCCGCGCTCGAATCCGTACTGGACCCAACCTTCAATCTGCGCGGCGTGCAGACGACCGACGAGAATGTCGCCCCGCTGCTACTGCTATCCGGCCCGGACCTCGAAAAGGTTGATATATTCGGCGGCGTTGGCGCGCTTGGGCCTGGATGGCGGGGTAATATGGTGATTGGGCGTGCGCTCCGCCTTGCGATGCAGAACCTTGGTGGCGGATGGCCAGGTGCCACGACGCTGGCAGGTCTTGGGCAGCCAGGGCGGCTTTGGCTGGTCTTGCCGGAGAACCAAGCATCATCACCCTGGCCAAGCCTGCGTGAACGCGAAGGCTACGCCAAGGACGAAACGCTGATGCTCACGCTACGGGCAGAAGCCACAGTGACAGTGACAGGCCGCATTGATGACCTTGGCAACGTCATGCGCTCCTCACTCTCCGCCTTCAGCCGCCTGCACGGCGGCCATTGCGCGGTTGCTATTGCGCCGTTCGTGGCGAAGGCTTTGGCGGATGATGGATGGAGCGAGGCAGATGTGCGCCAACGCCTATGGGCGCTTTCCCGGGCGGATACGGATGACTATGCCCGAAGCTGGATCCGGGCGGAACTGAAGCCGCGCACCGGCATTGCAGAGTGGGCGGACGCTGCCCTATCGGCAGGCCATCAGCCGCCTGCTGTTGAGAGCCCGGATCATATCGTTCTGGTGGTTGCGGGGGCGGACGCGGCCATTCCGCAACATGCTTATTTCCCAACTTGGGGCTTCCCAGAGGCCAGGATCGCCAAGCGCATCAAACGCATTGATTGATCGGCCACAAAGAAAAACCCCCGCCACCGTTTCCGGCAGCGGGGGCTCATCAGGTCGCTGAGAGCGGCTGGCTTAGTGCGCCAGGATCGCCAGCAGCAGCAAGGCCACGATGTTCGTGATCTTGATCATCGGGTTAACGGCTGGGCCGGCGGTGTCCTTGTACGGATCACCAACGGTGTCGCCTGTCACAGCAGCTTTATGGGCTTCTGAACCCTTGCCGCCGTGGTTGCCGTCTTCAATGTACTTCTTCGCGTTGTCCCAGGCGCCGCCGCCAGCAGTCATGCTGATAGCGACATAAAGGCCCGTTACGATCACACCAAGGAGCATTGCGCCAAGGGCTGCGAAACCGGCTGACTTGCCCGCGATCGCGTAGATCACGAAGTACAGCACGATCGGAGCCAGAACTGGCAGCAGCGATGGAATAATCATTTCCTTAATCGCGGCTTTGGTCAGCAAGTCAACGCATTTGTCATACTGCGGACGGCCAGTGCCTTCCATGATGCCCGGGATTTCGCGGAACTGACGGCGCACTTCCTCAACAACGGAGCCAGCGGCGCGGCCAACGGCCGTCATCGACATAGCACCGAACAGGAAGGGCAGCAGCCCACCAAAGAACAGGCCAACCACAACATACGGGTTGTTCAGGGAGAAGTTCGGCTTCACACCTTCGAAGAACGGATACGTCGCGGCATTGGCTGCGAAGTATTCCAGATCCGCCGTGTAAGCGCCGAACAGGATCAACGCGCCGAGGCCAGCAGAACCAATGGCATAACCCTTGGTGACAGCCTTCGTCGTGTTGCCAACAGCATCCAGCGCGTCCGTGGTATTACGAACTTCTTCGGGCAGGTCTGCCATTTCGGCAATGCCGCCAGCGTTATCCGTAACCGGGCCGTAAGCGTCGAGCGCCACAACCATGCCAGCGAGCGCCAACATGGCGGTAACCGCGATGGCGATGCCGAAGATGCCAGCGATCATGAACGTCAGCACAATGGCGACGCAGATGACCAGAGCCGGACCCGCCGTCGCTTCCATAGAGACCGCGAGGCCCTGGATGACATTGGTGCCGTGACCGGTGGTAGATGCCTGGGCAACACTACGAACCGGGCGATATTCGGTGCCGGTGTAGTATTCCGTGATCCAGATGATCAGGCCAGTAACGACCACGCCGATCACTGCGCAAGCGAAGAGACCGCCGCCCGTGAATGTCGTGCCGTTCGCTGTGAATGCTGTGCCGAGGCCTAGAATCCATGCCGTTGCTGCGAAGATGAACAGCAGCGCCAAAACCGACGAGACGATGAAGCCTTTATACAGCGCGCCCATAATGTTGTTGGATGCGCCAAGCTTCACGAAGTAGGTGCCGATAATGGAGGCGATAATAGAAACGCCACCAATCATCAGCGGGTACATCAGCATCTGTGATTCTTGGGCGGTGCCGCCAAAGAAGATCAGGCCAAGGACCATCGTTGCAACGACGGAGACCGCATAGGTCTCAAACAAATCGGCGGCCATGCCAGCGCAATCGCCGACATTGTCACCAACGTTATCCGCGATAACCGCAGGGTTACGGGGATCATCCTCAGGAATGCCAGCTTCGACCTTACCAACCAGGTCAGCGCCAACGTCTGCGCCTTTGGTGAAGATGCCGCCGCCGAGACGCGCAAAGATGGAAATAAGCGATGCGCCAAAGCCAAGCGCAACGAGCGGATCAATCAAGGAGCGGCCTTCGGCACCCATGCTCTGCAGCACACCGTAGTAACCAGCAACGCCCAGAAGCGCCAAGCCAGCAACCAGCATGCCTGTGACAGCGCCGGATTTGAACGCAATGTCCAGGCCCTTCGCGAGGCCGTGACGCGCCGCTTCAGCCGTCCGCACGTTAGCGCGGACAGAGACGATCATGCCAATATAACCGGCAGCGCCGGAAAGCCCTGCGCCAATGGCGAAGCCAAGGGCAGATTTAAAGCCGAGCAGGATGAAGGTCAGCACAAAAATGACTGCGCCAACAACGCCAATCGCCATGTACTGGCGCTTCAAATAGGCAGCAGCGCCTTCCTGAATGGCTTGCGCGATTTCTTGCATACGAGCGTTGCCGGCGTCAGCCGCCAGGACTGCCCGTCCGGTGAGAATGCCGTACAGAACTGCAGCCAAGCCGCAGAGCAATACGATTGTATAGGCCAGGGTCATCGGTAAAGGCCCCTCCGATTGATTTGTTTTCAGGTCACACAAAACGCGCCGCGATCCCCCCATTACTGGGCCTCGCAGCGCATGTGTGACGGCTATGCCAGAACCGGCGCCGCTGCGCAAGTTTGCGGCGCTGCGACAAAGGTGTGCCAAGGGTGCAGCGAACGGGTCACCCAAGACAAAGATTACGCGCCAATATACTGCCATCAAAAACAGCAGTTGCAACTAAGCCAATCGCGTAATCGACCTGCAGTTTATATATGGCTTATGGTTTCGCCGGTGCTAGGGTAACGACCCAAGAAAGGCGATGGTTATGGCTGACAAAGAACGCTCAATTGCCGGAAATAGGGCTGAGGACAGAACAGGCCGACATCGGGTGCTTTCAGGCAACCGTGGTAGTGAATTCAGCCCTGTATCTTTTCTGATCGGAGCTCTCGTCGTCGCGGCGATTATTGCAGTGGTCTACTTCACGGGCGGACTTGGCGATCCGAACACAGTGCTAGAGATTAATCCCTAATTCGACACCTTGAGACATACTCATCCCAACTGGAAGACATACCTAATTTAGCTTACTCGCCTTTGAACACAGGCTTCCGCTTTTCCATGAACGCCACGCGCCCTTCATTATAGTCGTAGGAGTCCGAGGCCAGAGCCCGCAGGTCCTCGTAACCATCGCGGACATCAGCGATCTTGCCAGCGGAGATGGCGTTAATGGCCACTTTCGCACCTCGCACTGATAATGGCGCGCGCTCTGCGATATGGGCGGCAAAGGCCAGTGATGCCGCCATAGGGTCGTCTACAATTTCGTCCAGCAGGTTCAGTTCAACCGCTTCTTCCGCTTCAAAATAGTCGCCAGAGAACAGAATGCGCTTGGCATTTGATGCGCCGACGACAGTCGCCAGCATCTGGGTTTCTTCCATCGAGTACACAACGGACAAGCGCGCTGCCGGAATGCCCATTTTGGTTTTCGCGTCACCGATACGGAAATCACACGCAACCGCAAGCCCGCACCCGCCGCCAATGGCGGAACCACGGATCGCCGCGATCACCGGCTTTGGAATGGTGTTAATCGCAATTTCAGCCGCATCAACATCTGCCGAATAGATCGCAGCCGCTTCAGCATTATTCCGCGCCGTTGCAAACTCGCTGATATCCGCCCCCGCGCAGAAGTGATCCCCCTCGCCCGTCAAGATGATAACCCGCGCCTTTGGATCATCCCTAAGCGCCGTGAATGTCTGCCCCAGTCCTTGCCACATCGCTTGTGTGCAGGCATTCCGCCGCTCAACATGGGAAATCGTGACGATGGCTACGCCGTCTGGGCGGATGTCATGGGTAATGGCGGGCATTGGAAAACCTTGTGCGTCGGAATTGAATGCCCCATCGTTGCCAAGCAGCAGCCATGTTTGTCAACATGCAGACTGAACCTATCGAGCGACCTGCACACGGAGATGACGCCCATGCCCGGCGCACTGGACGGCCTGAAGGTCGTAGATTTCACAAGCCACCTGTCCGGCCCTTACTGCGCCATGATCCTGGCAGACCAGGGGGCGGACGTCATAAAAATCGAAAAGCCGGGGAAAGGTGACGACCTCCGCCAATCACCGCCCTTCGTTGCGGGTGAAGGCGCGCCGTTCATGCTTTGGAACCGCAATAAGCGCTCCATCGCGCTTGATCTAAAAAATCCTGATGACCTAGCCACGGCTTTGACACTTATCGATAGCGCGGACGTGATGGTTGAAAATATGCGCCCCGGCGTCGCTGAACGGATTGGCATTGGGTATGCCGCCATGGCAGAGCGCAACCCTGGTCTCGTGTACTGCTCCATTTCAGGCTTCGGACAGACCGGCCCCTACAGCAAACGCGGCGGGTTTGATCTGGTAGCCCAGGCAATGTCTGGCCTGATGACGATCAACGGCCCGCCAGAGGGCGGTCCATACCGCCTGCCCATTGCGATTTCTGATGTGGCGGCTGGCATGAACGGTGCAATCGGCGTGCTTTCGGCCCTGCAACACAAGAACAAGACCGGCGAGGGCCAGCAGGTGGATGTGTCCCTGCTGGATTCAGCACTGTCCATGTGCGTGTACGAAGCGGCGAGCGTGTTCGCGACCGGTGAAAAACCAGAGCGGCTTGGCCAAGGCCATCGTGGCTCCGCGCCCTATCAGATTTTTCCAACCCAGAATGGCTGGTTCGCACTAGGTGCCTCCCAGCAAAGGTTCTGGGAGCAGACGTGTGAGGTGATTGGCGCTGCCCACCTGCTGGATGACGCACGGTTCAAAGTGAAAGCAGACAGAGTCGCCAGGCAGCAGGAGCTCGCTGAGTTGCTCGCACCCTACTTCCAGAAACAAACGACAGAGCATTGGTTCGAAGCGCTAGATGCGCTCAATATCCCCTGCGGGCCCGTCATGGATCATCTGCAAACGCTAAGCGATCCGCATATTCTGGCGCGGGATATGGTGGCGCCGGTGGATCATGCGGTTGCCGGAAAAACCAAAACACTTGGAACGCCCATAAAGCTCTCGAAAACGCCAGGCGGTGTCAGGAACGCAGCTCCAGCCCTTGGCCAGCATGATGAGGAAATCCGCGCTGAAGCAGCCGCCCGCCAAAGCCAGGATGCCGCAGAATGAGCCTCCGCACCGCGCTCGCGGATCTCGAGACCCCTTGCTTATTGCTTGATAAAGGCAAGCTGCAAAGCAACTTGGCCCGTTTTCAAGCGATCGCCGACAGTCACAATGTGATGCTTCGTCCCCACTTGAAAACCCTGAAATCGGTTGAGGCGGCAAGGATGGCCGTCGGCGCGGATGGTGCCATTACAGTCTCAACGCTGGCAGAAGCCGAAGCCTTTGCTGCGGCTGGGTATCGGGACATTCTCTATGGCGTCGGGATGGCACCGAACAAGCTCGCCCGCGTGCATCGTATCCAGCAGGAAAGCGGCGCACGGATATTGTTAGTCACAGATTCTGCGGTCCTGGCTGAGGCGGCGGGTGCCTTCACCAAAACACAGGGAGCACACTTCCATTTCCTGCTGGAGATTGATTGCGGCGACAAACGGGGCGGATTACCCGCCAATAGCCCGCATCTGTTAGCAGTTGCAGAAGCATTAAGAAGCGGCGGAGCGACCGTTGCAGGCGTTCTCAGCCATGCGGGTCACAGCTATGGCGCTTCGGAGCGCGCCCAGGTGGAAGCGATTGCAGAGGAAGAGCGCACGAGTGCCGTATTAGCAGCAGACCGCCTCCGCGCCAGTGGGCATGCGGCGGGTATTGTCAGCATTGGCTCCACACCAACCGTAGCCTATGCGAAAGACCTAACAGGCGTCACCGAAGTTCGGGCCGGGGTCTACATGCCATTCGATCTCGACCAGATGTCGCGGGGGCTGTGCAGCCATGATGATCTGGCGCTTAGCGTCCTTACGACCGTTATCGGCCATAATCGGGAAGCGATGCGGATATTGGTGGATGCGGGCGGGCTAGCGCTTTCCAAAGACATCAGCGCGCAGGCGTTTATGCCAGGTGCGGGGTATGGCCTTGTCGCAGATGCCGAAACATTGGCACCGCTTGATAGCCTTGCCATCAACGCTGCGAGCCAGGAGCATGGGAAAATCGATGTGGCTGACGCCGCTTGGTTTCAGAAGCTGCCCGTCGGTGCCCAGGTCCGGGTCTTACCGAACCATGCCTGCTTCACGGCCGCCGCATATCCCGGATACCAATTGCTGGAAGACGGTGCCCTTGGTGGCCGCTGGAGCCGTGTGAACGGCTGGTAGAATAGAAGAAACCCCCGGCGGGCCATCCTGGCTGCCGGGGGAAGGGTCATCCTCTAAGGAGACGAACCGCTTAGAGGATGAAATCGTAGGCGTTCAGATGGTCTGCATAGACGCCTTCGAAGGTGATTGACTGTTCTTCGTTCAGAACCAGAACTGTCCCGTAATCAGTGTCGTAGAAGTTCAGGCCATCGAAGCCGTATTCGGACAGGCCAAGCGCGCCCAGATCAACTGTATCCACGCCTTTTTCGAAGTCTTTAATGGCGTCCCAACCGTCGCCCCATGCGAAGGTGAAGGTGTCAGCATCTGCGCCGCCAGTCAGGTCGTCATGGCCAGCACCACCAACGATCAGATCAACGCCGAAGCCGCCGTCGAGCCAGTCATTGCCTGCACCGCCAAAGAGGCAGTCATTATCAGCACCACCAAGAAGCGTGTCACAGCCATCGTCGCCGCAGATAACGTCATCGCCATTGCCGCCATCAACATAGTCATTGCCTTTGCCAGCATAGATCACGTCATTGCCGTCATTGCCGAAGAGCACGTCATCGCCATAGTCGCCTGTCAGCAAGTCGTCGCCTTCACCGCCATCGGCCAAATCATCGCCTTTGCCGGTGTGGATTACGTCATTGCCCTGGCCGCCCCAGATGCCGTCATCGCCATCATGGCCTGTGATGAAATCATCGCCAGCGCCACCATAGATTTCGTCTTCGCCGCGGCCTCCGTGCAGCTGGTCATTGCCTTCGCCGCCGTCGAGAACGTCATTACCGTCATCGCCGGTCAGGAAATCGTCGCCAGCGTCGCCGGTTGCATAGTCATTACCGGTGCCGCCATGGGCATAGTCGTTGCCTTCGCCGCCATGCATGCGGTCGTCATCCTGGCCGCCGACCAAACGGTCGTCGCCTTGGTCACCGGTCAGCAGGTCATTACCGTGTGCGCCAACAACCGTGTCATTGCCTTCGCCGCCGAACAACTGATCGTCGCCAGCATTGCCTGCCAGCAGATCATCGCCAGCGCCGCCTGAAAGCACGTCATATCCGGCACCGCCGAACAGTTTGTCATTGCCTTCGCCGCCATCCAGGTGATCATTGCCCCGACCGCCGAAGATTTCGTCGTCGCCTGCGTCACCACCAACTTTGTCGTTACCGCCGCCAGCTTTAATGGTGTCCTTACCATTGCCGCCGCCGATTTCGTCATCGCCGTCGCCGCCATAGCCCCAGTCATCGCCGTTGCCCAGATGCATTTTGTCATTGCCAGCGCCGCCAACAACTTCGTCCATGCCGTCACCACCATTCAGATGATCATTGCCAGCATACCCTTTGAGCACGTCGTTCTCGCCCGTGCCATTGAGGTAATCGTCGTAGCCTGTTCCGTGAATATAAGCCATTGTGTCCGTCTCCTGATATCGATTGTGTGGGCGGGGCCGTTTAACTGGCGTCTACTGCGCAATACCCCGTGTTTTCGTGAAGCTTTTATCGCGGATTTTAGATATATTTTCTATAGAAAATGGGTATTACGCCTTTCTATACTTTATTAATATTTGGATTTATCTTAAATACTGACGACCTATAGCCTAAATACTCACAATATTAGTATATATCTTGGCCTGATAAATCACCGTCGCAGCTTGGGTTTATCCGTGCTAATCCTGCGCGCCATGACATATCCAATCATTGGCATTACCGCGGATGCTGAATCCGCTGGCACGTATTCAAAGCTGCCCTGGTACGCATTGCGCCAGAACTATGCAGGTGCAGTCGCAGAAGCAGGCGGCCTGCCGCTTATCCTGCCGCACGAACCGCAGCTGGCAGCGGCTTACCTTGATCAGATCGACGCTCTGGTAATTACCGGTGGCGCGTTTGATGTTGATCCAGCCTTGTTCGGTGCCACGGAGCAACATGCCGAAGTGGTGCTAAAACCCGCCCGGACGGATTTTGAGTTGGCGATGACCCGCGGCGCGCTTGCGCGCGACATGCCGGTGCTTGGCATTTGCGGCGGCCAGCAATTGCTGCACGTGGCATTGGGCGGCGCGCTCATCCAACATATCCCTGATGAAGCGCCAAGCGATATCGCCCACGAACAACCGAACCCGCGCACTGAACCCGGCCATGACGTAATCATTGCACCCGGCACATTGCTGCGTCGGATCACTGGCCGGGATCGCATGCCCGTCAACAGCGCCCATCACCAAGCGGCAAAGGGCTGCCCGGATGGTGTTGTGATATCCGCCCGTGCGCCAGACGACCTTATTGAAGCGATTGAAGCCCCGGCCTACACGTTCTGCCTTGGCGTCCAATGGCATCCGGAATACGCGATTAGTCCGGGCGATAACGCGATTTTGCAGGCGCTGGTTACCGCAGCGTCGGAGCACCGATAATGGCTGACGCGACAGAAGAACCCCAGAAAGAGCGCATCGCCAAACGGATTGCCCGTGCTGGCCTGGCCTCCAGACGGGAAGCCGAAGCTTGGATCTTGGCGGGCCGGGTGCAAGTGAATGGCGAAACCCTGTCCTCCCCGGCACTCGCGGTGACGGCGGATGATGTGATTTTCGTGGATGGCAAGCCCCTGCCCGCTGCGGAGAAGCCCAGGCTTTGGCGCTATCACAAACCGTCCGGGTTGGTGACCACCGCCAAGGACCCCGAGGGCAGGCCAACCGTATTCCAACGCCTGCCGGGGCATTTGCCGCGTGTCGTCAGCGTTGGGCGGTTGGATATGAATTCCGAAGGTCTGCTGCTGCTGACCAATGATGGCGGCTTGTCTCGCATGCTCGAACTGCCATCCCGTGGATGGGTCCGGCGGTATCGGGTGCGAGTGTACGGAACGCCAAGTGCAGCCGCGCTAAAGCAACTCCAACGGGGCGTCACCGTGGAGGGCGTGCATTACGGTGCCATTGAAGCCAGACCGGAAGAAACACCGGAAGGCGCGCCGCGCCGTGCGAATGTCTGGCTGGAAGTGGGGCTGACAGAAGGCAAGAACCGCGAAGTTCGCCGTGCGCTAGAGCATGTCGGCCACCCGGTTTCACGCCTGATCCGCACGGCCTATGGGCCGTTTCAGCTTGGTCGCTTGCCGCAAAACGCCGTTGAAGAAGTCACTGGCAAAGTGCTGAAAGAGCAGCTTGGCCGGGCCTATAAGGACCTTGGATTTTAAGATGCGGATCGTCGCCGGAAAACATCGTGGCCGCCCCCTATTAGCCCCTGAAGGCCCCACTATACGCCCGACCCAGGACCGCACACGGGAATCGCTTTTTAACCTGCTGGAGCATGGTCGCTTGGCCCGTGACGGGTCCCGCGTCGCTGGTGCCATTGTGCTCGACGCCTTTTGCGGCACCGGCGCGCTCGCCCTGGAAGCCCTGTCCCGTGGCGCGCTTAGTGCAACGCTGATTGACAATTCTAACGCTGCCCTCAGCACGGCCCGCGCCAATGCCGCTAGCTTGAATGAGACGGACGCAGTTACGATCCTCCGCGCCGATGCGCGCCATCCACCGACCGCGCCAATGGCCCACACACTGGTATTCCTTGATCCACCTTACGGCAAAGACCGGGCACCAGAAGCGATCAGTGGCCTAGATGCCGCCGGATGGATCGCAGAAGGCGCGCTAATCGCCGTCGAAATCGGCCGCACCGAAGACCTGGAATTGCCAGAAGGCTTCACCCTCGAAGACCAGCGCCGCTACGGCCGCGCCAAAATCTCACTCGTGACGAAAGATTAGCTATTCGGTAGCGGCGGCTTTGTCGCCGAACCGCGCTTCAAGGTCCGCCAGCACGGCATCCAATGGCTCAACATCAGCCATTTTCATATCCATGTCGAAGAGATTGGCACGATGGGCGGTTGGCGAACGGTCACCGCAGCAATCTTCAACCACAGTCACGCGGAAATTGTGGTTGAACGCGTCAAGCACACCGGCGCGCACGCAGCCTGATGTGGAAATCCCGATCACCACCAGACTATCGATCCCCTGGTAGCGCAGCCAGGATTCAAGCGGTGTTGCGAAAAATGGTGAGGGCTTGTTCTTCAGTACAATCACATCTTCTTCCCGGGGCGCATAGGCTTCGGGCCAAGCGTCCGCGTTGGGATCCGTGGTGTACTGGAAGGTATCCGCCGTACCAAGCTTCAAGTTCCACACGCCACGCTTGATCGGGTGGCTGCGGTCATCACGGCGGCTGTAATAGATCGGCAGGCCAAGGCGCCGGAACGCCTCTGTGATCCGCACGAAATTGGCAACCAAGCCGTCATCCCGCTCAGCGCACATATCATAGGCTGGATCGACGAAATTGTTGGTCGTGTCGATGTTCAGCAAAGCCACCTTTTCACCCAAACCAATGCTCTCGCCGAACTTGGCTTTGGCATAGGCCTGCATTTCAGCTTCACTGATCAAATCCGCCCATCGACGGATTTTCGCGTTCGGTTCATTCGCCATAGCGCCCACCTATCTAACCAAGATCATCGTGTTTATACCGGCTGCAGCCAGCATGAAGGAGAGCGGATCATGGCTCAAGTCGCCACAATAGGTGCTGACGGTGCCGCAAATGAAAGGCTAGCCGCACCCGCAAGCATCAATCGATCCGGGCTTCACGCACGGGCGACATTTCACGCAGCAGACGTCCGCGCGCTCTGGATTGGGCTCTGGCTGCGGGTCGCGGCACTTGGCGTGATATTGATCTGGATTACGACGCTGGTTGGGCCCTATGCGGCCACATTCTATCTACCGTTTTTCGCTGGATACATTGCCATTGGCTACGGCCAGTATTTAGCAGGCAAGCAAGAACAGAATTGGGCGCTCTATGGCCTGATCCTGGCTGATTTTCTATTGATGGCCGCCACGTTAGTTTTGGATAATCCGCTGAATGATGCCATTAAGCCGCCAGGCCAGGTCGCGTCTGAAGGGCGCGGCGTGTATCTGTTTATCCTGCTAGCGTCGGTCGCTGGGTGCTATGATCCACGACGCGTTTTATGGGGCGGATTATGCGCTGCTTTATCCTGGGCAGGGGCGTTCTGGTACCTCGCCACACGCCCCAACGCCTTCACAATTTTCGACACAGGCTCCCCCGTCAACGGCGAAGCCTTTGTGACACTGACGGCCAACCCCTATTTCGTCGACATTGAAAAACTGATTGAGACGATTGTTGTCATCGCCATTGTCACCGTCATCCTGGCGACCGTGGCCCAGCGCGCGCGGAGAATCGTCCGTGCAGAAATCAGCGCCACACGAGAGCGTGCCAACCTCGCACGCTATTTCGCACCGTCCATGGCCGAAGACCTGGCGCACCAGGACACGCCTTTTGATGTGATTACATCCCAAAACGCCGCCGTACTGTTCGCGGATGTTGTCGGCTTCACCAAAGCGGCGGAGAATGAACCACCAGAACGGGTTATCGGCTTCCTGCGCGCCCTGCACACGCGGCTGGAGCGTGCAATCTTTGAGAATGACGGCACGCTCGACAAATATATGGGGGATGGCCTGATGGCGACATTTGGCACGCCGCGTTCTGGGCCAGATGACGCCAGCCGGGCCATTGCCGCCGCCCGCGCAATCATCGCTGAACAGGATGCCTGGAACGTCAGTCGGGCAAAAGCCGGATTTGACCCTGTCCGCATCGCTGTCGGCGTTCACTACGGCCCGGTCGTATCCGGCGATATCGGGTCTGAGCGGCGGCTGGAATTTGCGACCATCGGCGATGCTGTCAATCTAGCGGCACGGCTGGAGCAGGTGACAAGACCGCTGGATGCCGGCGTCGTCATCAGTGAGGAGACGGCGAACCGGGCGCGCGCGGAAGACCCCGCCCGGGCTGAGGTCCTGTTGGAGAGGTTTGTCAGCGCAGGCGAGGTGGAGATCCGCGGCCATTCGGCTGTGCGAGCGCTTCGCCTGCCGCTGACCTAGAGCCGATCAGTCCATCCAGGATGGGGTTGGCAGGCCCTTCTCGCGCAGGAATTCTGGGTTGAACATCTTGCTCATATAGCGTGCGCCGCCGTCGCACAGGATTGTGACGATCGTCTTGCCAGGGCCAAGGTCTTTGGCCAACCGAATGGCACCTGCCACATTCACGCCAGATGATCCGCCGAGGCAGAAGCCTTCATGCTGTAACAAATCAAACGCAATAGTCAGGCTCTCTTCATCGGGAATTTGGTAGGCGTGATCAATCGGTGCATCTTCTAGGTTCGCTGTGATCCGGCCCTGGCCAATACCTTCCGTGATGGAAGACCCTTCTGACTTGAGTTCACCATTCTTGTAGAATTCATAAAGTGCAGCCCCCGGAGGGTCAGCAATGCCGATGGCGATGTTTGGGTTCTTCGCCTTCAGGCCAATCCCCGTCCCAGCCAGTGTGCCCCCCGTGCCCACGGCGCAGATGAAGCCATCGACCTTGCCATCAGTCTGCGCCCAGATTTCCTCCGCCGTCGTGCGAATATGGCCTTCGCGATTGGCGACGTTATCAAATTGATTGGCCCAGATAGCGCCATTTGGCTCCGACTTCGCGCGCTCCTCGGCTAGGCGGCGGGAGACGTGGACATAGTTGTTAGGGTCTTTGAAGGGCGCGGCAGGCACTTGCACAAGCTCTGCACCGGCCAGGGTCAGCATGTCCTTCTTTTCCTGGCTTTGGGTTTCAGGAATAACGATCACGGTTTTATAGCCACGCGCATTGCCAACCAGCGCCAAGCCGATGCCGGTATTGCCCGCAGTGCCTTCAACGATCACGCCACCGGGCTTCAGCAGGCCCTTTGCTTCTGCATCCTGAACAATGGCCAGCGCGGCGCGGTCCTTCACGGACCCACCTGGGTTCATGAATTCACATTTCCCTAAAATTTCGCAGCCCGTGGCCTCACTCGCCGCCGTCAGTCGGACCAGGGGCGTGTTGCCAATTGCATCGATAAAGTCCCTACGGAATTCCATGAGCCGGAGCCCTCCTAAATCCTTGACCCGGCGACCTGATCGTGCGGACTATGCCGAGCATTTTTGCATGAAACGCAAAGATAAACCGTGTTTTTCCTCTATTCCTTTTATGGGGCGAAACCCATATTAGGACAACCCGTATTTCACTGCGTCCTGAAATATCCTGGCGGCGCTGGAGCGAGCAAGATGTTCAAAGGCCTGATCGAAGAAATCGACTCTTATGTCGCCCGCGATCCTGCCCTCAGGAACCGATGGGATGTGGTTCTCTCATACCCGGGATTTCACGCGCTCACATTCTATCGCGCCGCAAACTGGCTGTGGCGGAAGCGCCGGTTCACGCTTGGCCGCTTCGTCTCCCATCTTGGGCGCATGCTGAGCGGCATCGAAATTCACCCCGGCGCGACGATCGGCAAGCGCCTCTTCATTGACCACGGCATGGGCGTCGTGATTGGCGAAACGGCAGAGGTTGGCGACGATGTAACGCTGTATCAGGGCGTTACACTCGGCGGTACAGCACTTGACCAAGGCAAGCGGCACCCAACGCTTGAAGACTGCGTGATCGTTGGCTCTGGCGCGCAAATCCTGGGGCCATTCACTGTGGGTGCAGGTGCTCGCGTCGGCGCGAACGCCGTCGTTGTGAACGCTGTGCCGCCCGCCGTTACCGTTGTCGGCATTCCTGCGAAAATCGTGAAGCGGGCAGAACCAACGCTAGAACCTGCGGATTTCGCAGCCTACGGCGTTGCGGCAGGCATGGCAGACCCTGTCGCGCGTAGCCTCACAGCGATGCAGGAGGAGTTGGAAGCACTGCGTACCCGCGTCGAAGAGCTTGAAGGCGGCGCTGCAAGCGTTGATCCCGTGAAGAACCAAGGCTGCAGCGCCGCTTAAAGCGCCTATCGCGGCTGATTGAGCCGCGCGGCTTCGGCCATCACTTCAACGGCCTCGTCCTGCTTCGTGCGGACAGTCAATGAAGCCAGGCCGATGTCTTCCCAACGCTTGTACCGCGCCTTGATGCGGGAAGCCGGGCCGACCAGGGATTTCTCATCCACCCACTCGTCTGGCACGGCCGCTGTGGCTTCTTTTTTATGTCCGGCCAGGAAAAGCTCCTGAATGCGGTCAGCGGCATCGCCGAATCCGCGGCGGACCATCATTTCCTTATGGAAATTCTTATTCTTGTGCCCCATGCCGCCGACATATAACGCGACTTCAGGCTTCAGCCGGTCCAGCGCGCCCTGCACGTCCTCATCGATCTCAACATGGGCTGACGCCACGATTTCAAAATTGTGAAAGCCTTTTTCCATGCCCTTCGCCTGCGCCCTGGCAAAGCCTTCTTCCACCCAGGGCATATATTCCTGAACCGCAGAGGGCGTTAGGCCAAGCGGCAGCCAGCCGTCACATAGTTCTGCCGTCAAACGGACTGTGGCGGCATTACCGGCGCCGATAAAGATCGGAATATCCGGGTTCATATGCAGGATGGACTGCAATGGCTTGCCGACGCCAGCCGCACCTTCACCCTCATAGGGGAGACTAATTTCGCGCCCCTCATGACTAACCGGGCCTTCCCGGCGGAAAACCTTCCGCATGATCTCCACATAGTCCTTCAGGCGATAATAGGGCCGCCCCCAGGGCTGGCCATACCAACCTTCCACGATCTGCGGGCCGGAAACGCCCAAACCAGCGATAAATCGACCGCCACCAGCCATCGCATCGACGGTCGCGGCAGACATGGCGGCATTGGCCGGCGTTCTTGCTGCTAACTGCATGATCGCAGTGCCTAATTTAATGCGACTCGTCTGCCCCGCCAGGAATGCCAAAGGCGTCACCGCATCCGAGCCATAGGCCTCCGCCGTCCAAACACAGTCATACCCGAGCGCTTCAGCCCGCTGCACGCGCTCGACCGGTAAGTTCATCTCTGCGCCTGAATAACCGATGGAAAGTCCTAATTTCATTGCATTCCTCCAAGACCGATCCCGCTAGGAATCATTTATCCGCCTGAAAAACTGGCAGTTTTTGAAAACCATTACAGCTTAGTTTACCTGTTTACCTCTTGCGAACCATAGGAACTTAAGAAGCCATTGTGGCCTCAGAACTGCGCAAATGTACTAAGCCATTTTGTGTTCGGGGGCGGAACAAGGTGGCGGCGGCTGGCGTGGCTCAGGTAGAGGCTTAAACCACGGAAGGAATTCGTGATGGCGAATATTAGCGGCAATAATGCCGACAACGTAATCAATGGCACAGCAGACGACGACCGCATTGTCGGCCAAGGTGGCAATGACACAATCAACGGCGATGCGGGCGATGACTTCATCCTTTGGCGCTACGGTGATGGCGATGACATCATTGACGGCGGTGATGGCTTTGATACCGCGCGCTTCGATGGTGCCAACGGCCCAGGTGACAATATCGTTATCGAAGACGTGGTTGTCGGTGGCAATACCTTCACCCGCGTTTCGGGTGATGGCTTCTCACCATTTTCCAATCTCGTTTCAAATGTTGAGCGGATCACTGTATCTGGCGAAGCAGGCGACGATACGCTGACGATCACCGCGACCAATGCATCGGGCGTCCTCGGCGTCAACATGGGCGGTGGCGATGGTCAGGACATCCTGTTTGCAGGCCCCGGCGTTGGCCTAAGGATTGTGGCCCGCGCTGGCGATGGCGATGACCAGATGACAGGCGGTGACGCGAATGACCGTCTGCTTGGCGAATTTGGCCAAGACATGCTTAACGGCGGCGCAGGCGATGACTTCCTGAGTGGCGGCGATGGCGATGATCTGATCATCGGCGGCACCGGCAATGACGCGCTTGACGGTAATAGCGGCCAAGACACCATCAACGGCGGTGCAGGCAATGATTTGCTCATCGGCAACGATGGCGATGATGTGCTGAACGGCGAAGACGGCAATGATGTCATTCATGGCGGTCAAGGCCAAGATATCCTGAATGCTGGCGACGGCGCATTGGACATCCTTTTGGGCCAAGACGGCGATGACCAGCTCAATGGCGGCGCTGAGCGTGATGTTCTCGTTGGTGGCCAAGGCCAGGATGTAATGGTTGGCGGTGCAGGCAATGATACGCTGAATGGCCAAACCGGGGACGACGTTATGACCGGCGGTGCCGGAAATGACGTGTTCATCTTCACGCCAAACTTTAACCACGACGTTGTCACAGACTTCGAAGATGGTTCTGATCGCCTGCGGTTCTTCAAAAATGGCGTGGCAGATATTACTGATCTGACAATCAGTGATCTTAACGGCGACCTCCTGGTCTCTGTTACTGCAGCACCACAGAATGATGTTCTGCTGCTTGGCCAAGCTGGCCTCACACTCGATGCTGGGGACTTCATCTTCTTCCCCTAATATCGATCAGATTACGATCTGCACCTGGTCCCGAGTGGACAGTGTGCTTAATACTGAAACGCCCGCACTCTTCATTGAGCGCGGGCGTTTTGTTTTGATCTAGAGCGGATTGAGCGGCAATTGAATCATTAGGGATTCCGTTTGGCGTTATTTTGTGATTCATCATGAGGGCTGGTGAAGGAGGCCAGCCTGCATGGCCAAAGCCCTCTCTGTCGATCTTCGCCGTCGCGTCGTAGAT
>CALLKY010000135.1 GCA_938083135.1 uncultured Alphaproteobacteria bacterium
GTCGCGCTGGAGATGCTCTTCGAGGTCTTTGAAGGTCGCCTCCGTCATCTCACCGCCCACCGCCATTTCGCGCGCACCCTTGAGGGCAAGGCGCTCGAGCGGGGAGAGGGACGTGGTTTCGCCAGCGGTCTCTGCCTTCAGCGCTTCAATATCGGCGTCATTCAGGCCGAAATCTTTGCCGATTTTGACGTGGTGGGACCATTCATAGGGGCTTTTGGCGAGCCAGCCGACTTGCAGGATCGCCAGTTCACGCACCCGTCCGTCCAGCTGTGAGCCATGGCGGATATACCCGCCGAGGCCAGACATCGCCTTCGCCGCACCCGGTGAATTCACCAGCGCGCGGAACAGATTGATCGGGCGGTTCAGGAGGGACTTGTGCTCCTCCGGCAGGTCATCAGCGTCCAGGTAGGGTACGCGGGCCATGGGGAGGTATCCTCGAGTGGTTATTGGTGTTGAGGAGGGTTGGGAGGTCGGCAGCCGGTTGATTCTGGGGCTGGCACCCCCCTCACCCTGCCCTTTCCCCCCGATGGGGAGCAAGGGTTCTTAAGCGGTTTTCGCCAGGTATTTGGTCACGGCGTCCAGCGCGCCGTCGCCATGGGGGATGCCCATATGCTTTAGCGTGACATCCACACCGCCAAGGGCACCGAGCAGCATGGGTTCGTTCATCTCCCCCATATGGCCAATGCGGAAGGCCTTGCCTTTGAGGTCTGCCAATCCACCGCCAAGGCTGACGTTGAACTTCTCCCGCGCGATGGTGCGGATCGCGTCCGGGTCCGTATCGCCGAGTGTGCGGATGCAGGTGATGGAGTTGGAGCGGGATGCGGGATCAATCGTGTTGAATTCCATTGCCTCGCCTTCGGACCATACACCGACAGCGCGCCGCGCGGCTTCACCCAGGCGTGCATGGCGGGCGATGATGTTGTCGATGCCCTCTTCGCGGATTTTCTCCATAGTCCGCATCAGGCCCCAGACCATATGCATGGGGGCGGTGCCGCAGAAGCGCCGGTACATTTCCAGCGCCATCCGGCTTTTCCAGGACCAATATTCCCGGTTCGCCGTGCATTTTTCTGATACTTCCATCGCCTTCGGGCCAGCCGCCGTGAACGACAGGCCAATCGGCATCATCAGGCCTTTTTGGGAGGCCGCGATAACGCAATCAACGCCCATTTCATCCATTTTCAGCTCATGACAGCCGAAGGATGCGATGGCATCCACGACCAGCAGCGCTGGATGGCCCGCCGCATCAATCGCGGCGCGGATGGCGCGGAGGTCCGTAACGGAACCGGTGCCAGTTTCCACATGGACGATCAGCACGGCCTTAATCTTGCGTTCTGTATCCCGACGCAGCGCATCCTCGACCTGCTGTGGGTCAATCGCACTCCGCCAGTCATTTGGAATTTCTTCCGCAGTGATGCCGAATGCCTTGATCATGTCCCGCCACACAACGGAAAACCGCCCCGTTTCCGGCACCAACACATGGTCACCAGGGGACAGGAGGTTGACGATGGAGGCTTCCCACGCGCCATGGCCGTTCGCGATATAGGCGAAGACCTCGCCCGTGGTCGCGAACAAGTCTTTCAGCTCACTGAACATCGCCGTCATGGTGGCGATGAATTCCGGCGTGGAGAAATCCTCCGCCGGGCGATGCATGGCGCTCAAAATATCGTCAGGGATATTCGTCGGGCCAGGCGTTTGCAGGAACATGCGGCCGGTCATCTTGGGGGACCTTTCCGTTTAGGGCGTTAGGGTAGAACGTTAAGAGCTGAGGCGACGCCACCAGCCGGACTTCGGCGGACCAGCGGGCTTCTCAGGCTCAGGCTCAGGAGCGGTTTCAGCGACAGGCTCCGGCGCAGCTTCCGCAGCGGGCTCTGGTTCTGGTGCGGGTTCCGGTTCTGGCGCGGGCTCAGCGACAGCTTCAACAGGGGCGGGTGCCGGTTCTGCAACTGCCTCCACTGACGCATCAGCCGGTGCGTCGACAACAGCTTCAGCGTCTGGCTGTGCACCTTCATCCGATATGGGGGCAGACTCAGCGCTTGCATCTGCAGAAGCTTGGGCTGTCTCGCCCGCCGTCTGGTTCTCACCATCGTTGGACTTCCGGTTGCGCCCACGACCACGACCCCGGCGGCGACGCTTGCGGCCACCGGATTCTTCGCCGTCATCACCATCTGCCTTAGGCGGAGCATTTGCGGCCCCGCCCTCGGTTTCTGGCGTTGCGGCATCTGCGTTCACATCCGCTTCGCCGTTTTCACCATTTTCGCCATTCCGACCCCGACGACGACCGCCACGGCGGCCCCGACGACGGCGGCTGCCGCCATCCTCATCCGTATCAGTGGCGGCGTCAGGTGCGGCTGTGGCTTCTGCCGTTGCTGTCGCTTCTTCGGTGTCTTCAGCATTGCGGTTGCGATTTCGCCCACCGCGACCACGGCGACCGCCGCGGCCTTCTTTTTCGCCGCGATCATCCTTATCGCCACCGCGATTGTTGCGACCGCGACTACGGCCACGACCCTCATCACGGCCACCCTCGCGCGCTTCAGGTTCTTCCTGGCGTGCGGGCTTTGCTTCAGGTGCAGCAGCAAGTGCGCCGCCGCCTTCGCCCTGGCGGATGATCTCGGCCTTCCGCTCATGCGGTGCCATTTTATCATCCTGGTTGAACATAATGCGCACGCCGTAGCTTTCTTCGATGCGGGCGATGATGTCGCGCTTATTGTTCAGGATATATAGGATGCAATCCGTCGCTGCGGTCACGGCGATATCCGCGCCATTGCCTGCAGCATTGGCGGCGTCTTCAGCCGCACGCAACACGCCAAGCGCATTGCTTTCAAGTGAGCGAACCCGGCCAAGGCCGGCACAGCTTGGACATTCGTGGAAGCTGGTCTCGAACATTGATGGACGCAGGCGCTGCCGGGAGATTTCCATCAGGCCAAGCGGGCTCATCCGGCCCACATGCACGCGGGCGCGGTCAACCTTCAGGGCGTCTTTCAGCTTACGTTCGACGGCGGCATTGTTGCGGCGTTCATCCATATCGATGAAATCAATAACGACGATGCCGGCCAGTTCGCGCAAACGCAGCTGGCGTGCGACCTCAACGGCAGCTTCCTTATTCGTGTTGAGTGCTGTCTCTTCAATATTCCGCTCACGGGTGGAGCGGCCAGAGTTCACGTCAACCGCGACCAGGGCTTCAGTTTGGTTGATGACCAGATAGCCGCCAGATGGCAGGCGCACGATCGGGTCAAACAGCGTTTCCAACCGGCCTTCGACACCGTGTTTTTGGAACAGTGGTGTTGTGTCTTTGTACGGCTGCACACGCTTGGCATGGCTCGGCATGAGGGAGCGCATGAAGTCTTTGGCTTCGCGGTAAGCGCCGTCGCCCTGCACGGAAACGGAATCAATATCGCGGGTGTAAAGGTCGCGGATCGCCCGCTTGACGAGGCTTGCTTCCTCATAAATGAGGGCAGGGGCGGTCGAGGTCAGCGTTCGTTCGCGTATCTCATCCCATAATCGCAACAGGAATTCATGATCGCGTTTGATCTCCGCCTTGGTACGGCTCGTGCCGGCTGTGCGGACAATCGTCGCCATGCCCTGGGGCAGTTCCAGATCGTCGATGATGCCTTTGAGTCGCTTACGATCCTTGACGTCTGTGATTTTCCGGGAGACGCCACCACCCTTGCCGGTATTGGGCATGAGCACGCAATACCGCCCGGCGAGGGAGATATATGTGGTCATGGCAGCACCCTTGCCGCCACGTTCTTCCTTGGAAACCTGGACCAGCATGACCTGGCCGCGCTTCACGACTTCTTGGATTTTGTAGTGACGGCGCGGCTGGGTCTTCCGTGTATTGCGACGGCGGCGCGGTGTCCGCGCGGTGGGCTCGGCGTCCGTGTTGTCCTCGTCACTGGCATTTGATCCGCCAGAGGCGTCTTCAGTCTCGGCTGTCGGGTCCGCTTCTGGTTCAGCACTCGCTTCAGGTGCGGCACTGTCATCTGCTGCAGCTTCATCTGCTTCAGGAGCAGCTTCTTCGGCTTTAGGTGCCGCTTCAGCATTTGGTTCTTCAGAAGTTGGTTCTTCAGCCGCTTCTAATGGTTGCGCGTCTGAACTTGCCTCTGCCGCGTCTGCTTCCGCAGTCTCCACAGCGGCATCAGTCTTCTCAATTTTGTCTTCGGTGCTCTCAGCGGCCATCGCCATGGAGCGGCCATCGCCATTTTGACCAGCTTCGCCGTCATCATCGTCTTCGGTGTCGGCGCTGTCGCCGTTATCCTCAGTGGATTCCGCAGATGCTTCTACAGCATCGGCTTCATCTGAGGCTTCAACTTCTTCCGGGTCGTCGTCTGAGCCCTCATCGTCTGGGGCGTCGTCGTCTGAGGCGTCATCGGAATCAGCAGCGTTGTCTTCGGTAACGTCCACGGCTTCTGCTTCGATGACGTCATCCTCGTCGTCATCTTCTTCGTCTTCGACACGGTCAGCGCGCTCTGCGGCTGCGGCCTCAGCGATCGCTTCGCGGTCCGCTATGGGAATGCGGTAATAGTCAGGATGTATTTCGTTGAACGGCAGGAAGCCGTGGCGATTGCCGCCATAGCTTACGAACGCCGCTTGCAGGCTCGGCTCAACCCGCGTGACTTTCGCCAGATAGATATTGCCCTTCAGTGTGCGAAGGGATGACGATTCAAAGTCAAATTCTTCTAGGCCGTTAGGGCCTAGCACCACCACGCGCGTTTCTTCCGGCTGCGCGGCATCGATTAACATAGACTTGGACATTGGGGGTATTCTCCCTCGCGGGCCCTTCAGGCCGGCGCGGGCGCCTTAGAACTGCCGAGCCCAGCTGGGGATCGGATGGTTCAAACTGTATGAAAGAACGCAATTGTATCGGCGCTGGGCGCGAACGCTCCAACGCAAATTGCTGATATGGCCGATACCCGACGACTTGGGCGCATCGAAGCGCGCTTGCCTTAAGGGGGGATCGATTGTGTCTTTCAACGACGCACATGCCGGAACGGGACTTCCGCAAGCAATTAGATGTGAAACTCAACAAGATTCGACCAATACGGCGATTTTCCGCCAATAAAGGCCTTCTTCAACGGCGCCCCCGCGCATGTCCGCCATATTTCGGGCGTTTCTGACTCGTTGCGGCAAGGGGGCGGCACGCTAAAACATGAACCCAATTACCGCTTTTAGAGAGTGACCGCACTAATAACAATCAAAATCGACATAGGCCTTGCGCTGATTCGCCAGATTCTGCATTTTGACAGCGCTCTAACAACAGGGCGAATCATATTGATGCAGCGCGCTTTCTTCATTTTGGCGATCTTGGCTTTGGCCGTCTTGCAGGCAGCCGCGCCTCTGCCTGTCCAGGCCGATGTGCTGGGTGTGCGGGGGGCCGCGAAAGCGGGCGGTGCCAGGCTGGTTGTCGATTTATCCCATGCGGTCAATTTCCGGGCCTTCGCGTTGCAGTCTCCGGCGCGGTTGGTGGTTGATCTGCCGACAGGGGCATGGCGCGCAAACCCTGCAAGCCTTGCCGTTGCTGGCGTCACCGGGCTGCGCCATGGCCAATTCCGCCCAGATATTTATCGTTTGGTATTCGACCTGAAGCGCAGCAGCGCCATTCAGTCGGCGGGCCTGCTTGCGGCGGCTGGGTCCAGAAAGAACCGCCTTGTTGTGGACCTTACTTATAACAAGCATCCGCCTTCAAAAATTTACGGCAAGCTTCGCCCGAAACCAGCAGGACAGCCGCAGCGGCGGGCGCTGCCTAAGCGGATCATCGTGATTGATGCTGGCCATGGCGGCCAGGACCCTGGGGCCACAGGTGTCGGCGGCGTGATTGAAAAGCGGGTCAATCTAGCTGTCGCAAAAGAATTGAAACGACGGCTGGAGCGGCGGGGCGGTTATAAGGTCGTGCTAACCCGCAGCTCCGATATCTTCCTGCGCCTGCGTGAGCGGGTGCGGCGGGGCCGGAAAGCGAAGGCGGACCTATTCATCGCGCTGCACGCAGATTCCCATCCGGACCGTCATGTCGCCGGCGCGTCACTCTACACACTGTCCGAACGCGCCTCTGACCGGGAGGCTGACCGTCTTGCCCGACAGGCTAACGCGGCGGACTTAATCGGTGGCGCGCCGCTGAACGATGGGCCAAAAGAAGTCGTCGGCATTTTGATTGATCTGGCGCAGCGGGAGACGAAAAACCAATCCTCCGCCGCCGCAGACGATCTTTTGTTCGCCATGGCCAACACTGTACCGCTGCTCAATCGACCCAAACGGTCTGCTGGATTTGCGGTGCTTAAAGCGCCGGATGTACCATCGGTCCTGATTGAGCTTGGCTTTCTGTCAAATGCCGAGGACGCCAAGCGCCTTAACAGCAAAGCGGGCCGCCAGGAAATTGCAGAATCTATCGCATCAGGCGTAGTGCGGTATTTTGAAGGTGCCAACACGGCCCACACACAGCGATAGCGGCGACTTTGCTGGTTGCGGCTTAGTTCCCCGCAGGCTGCAGACTTTGCAAATAGGCCTCAATCGCTTTCACAACGACAGGCAATGCGTCGCTTCCAAATTGGGCGTCGGCACCGGGGATGGGGCGGACGCTGACGAATTGGTTTTTAACGGCGGACAAGCGCTTCGTGACGTCATCATTATCCGAAAGCGGGTCTGGGAGTAGGGCCAGCACGGGTGTTTTGACAGTGGCGAGGGCGGTTGGCGCGTCCCGCTTGGGCTCAACACCATAATAGCTGTTGATTGAAGTGCGGGTCGCAACGACGGAGCCGCAGTGTAGAAACGGCACATTGTCGATGTAGTCATCCGGTTTGAAGCTCGCGATCCGGGTCAACAGTGCGGCGATGCCATTTGTGTAGCGGGCGCGATACTCCAGATCGGCAGAGCGTGGCGTCCATCCGCTTGGTGCCAGGAGTATGGCGGCATTAACGTGCTTGCCGCCCGTCTTCGCCAGATACCAGGCAATCTGGGCACCGCCCCGGCCATGACCAACCAACGCCACTGGTCCCAGGCCTTCGCCCAGCAGCCAGTCTGCCCAGGCGTCAATTTCTTCAAGCGCATCCTCGTGGCGATGGCGATGGCGTTCATTGCATTCGAACGCGCTCATGCGTGCACTCACGCCGAGGCTTAGATTGATTGCAAGCGTACTAAGGCCTTGCGCCGCGAGTGCGGTTTGCAATTCCGTAATCAGCGTCGATTCAAAACCGCCAAGCGTGTCATGGACCAGTATGATTGTATCAAGGCCCGCACCCGGTGGGCGGACATGCCGAGCCTTCAGATCAAGCGCGCCATGGCGGATGGTTTCAATGATGGCACCTGGAGGGGCAGGGATATCGGCTGTAGCGGGGGATGCGGACAGCATGAGACAGGCAAGAACCAGCCCCAATCCATGCTGTAGTATCCACAGGCGCATCTGGTTTTTCGCCACCCTTGCCGGACCGCGAAGCGCGGCTGCCGGTATGCCAATTTCAATTGATCCCAGCCTATTTAGGCTAGCAATATGACAAGCTTATGGCGGAATCCTGCTTCGCGCTAGTCACGAGCGAGCATTGGGGCTTAATTTTTTGTCACTTCTCAGACATTTGCCACACGCCATCCCAGTCATCGGGTGGCGGGGTTTCCTGATAATAGCCGCAACGGCTTAGATATACTTTCGCTGGACCATCGCCAGGGCGGACATCCAGAACTTGCTGAAATGCTGTGCTGGCCGCTGCCCAATTCCGCGCCCTGAATTCTTTGATTGCGCGTTTGTATGGGTCCAGCATCGCCCGCACTGGATCACCTTCAAGCTGGGCGGCATGGTCTAGCGCCTCAAACATCTCCACCGGCGTTTCGCGGCCTTTAACGCGGATCAGGTCAACCGGGCGCACCAGGTGGTCATCTTTAAGGGCGGCGACCGTTGTTTCGGATAAAAGAATTCCGGCACCATAATGTTTGGTGGCGCCTTCCATGCGCGACGCCAGATTCACGCTGTCGCCGATGACCGTGTATTCCAAGCGTTTTTCTGACCCAATGCTGCCAGAAAGCACTTCGCCCGTCGCCAAGCCAATGCCGATATCAATGGGCTCCTGGCCACGCTCAATCCGGCGGGTATTCAGTTTGGCGAGGGCGAGTTTCATGTCCGTCGCCGTCGCCACGGCATCATCAGCATGACGGCCCGTTGCGATGGGCGCACCGAATACAGCCATGATTGCGTCGCCGATATATTTGTCGAGCACACCGCCGCGCTTGAAGATCACCTCCACCATGTCGGTGAAATATTCGTTCAGCAGTTCAACTACACCTTGGGCGCTCATGCCTTCCGCCAGTGAAGTGAAGCGGCGAATATCGGAGAACAATACGGTCGCCTCAACGGCTTCGCCGCCAAGTGCCATCGTGTTTGTTTCCAGCAACCGATCGACGACTTCTTTCGCCATGTAGCGGGACATCGCACCGCGAACGCGCTTCTCAGACGTGATGTCTTCAAACGCAAGGACGCAGCCAAGCGGCTCATCCTTAACACCACGCAGCGGCGAGACTGTCAGGTTGACCGAGACTTTGGTGCCGTCGGCAAGGCCGAAGTCCGCGTCGGCATGGTAATCGTCAGCACCGGTGCGGGTTACATAGTCAATGCTTTTGAGGATCCATTCATTGTGGGCACCAAATAGAGTATCAGCCTCACGCGGGGCATTGCTGGCTTTGGCCAGATCGAAGCCCAATATGCGCTCGGCTGATTCATTGGCTTTAACGAGCGCGCCATCTGCATCCAGTGTCACGACGCCGTTGGACAGGGATTTCAGGATGCCTTCATTGTAGTTCTTCAGGGACAGCACGTCTGAGAACAGCTGCGCGTTCTGTAAGGCGACGGCGAGCTGGGATGAGAATGCGCGCACGCGCCGCTCCTCATCCGGCCCAAATGGCCCACCGCGCTTGTTCAGCGCTTGCACCACGCCGACAGATGCGCCGTTACGGTCTAGGATGGGGGCGGCCAGGATTGAGCGGGTGTTGAACCCAGTCGCTTTGTCGACGGCTTGATTAAAGCGGGGGTCCGCATAGGCGTCCGGCACATTATCAATTTTGTGGCTCATGAACGCAGCGCCCGCCACACCAGCGCTGGTGGGAATGCGGATTTCTTTAACATTTCCACCGCTGGCGACGCGGGAGACAAGCTCGTTCTTGTCTGGGTCCAGCACGAAGATGGTGGCGCGTTCGCAGTCCAGCAGCTCCATGGTCGCATCACCGACACGGCTGAGCAGGCGGTCCAGGTCTAATTCTGAGGAGACCCATTCCGCCATTTCCAGCAGCTTTGTTTCATCCTGCTTGGCGCGCTCCAGCTGCTCATGCAGCCAGGCTTTCTCCAGCGCGGATGCCGCCTGTCGGGCCATGGATAAGGTCTGGTCCTGATCGGTCTCCGTGAAGGGACCGCCAGCTTTGTTGAGAAGCTGCACGACGCCAACCGTCCGACCATCCGCTGCTAAAACGGGGGCGGCCAGGATGGTTTTGGTTTTGTAGCCGGTGGACTGATCGACCGCGCGATTAAAGCGCGTGTCGGCATAAGCATCATCGATGCGTTCAGCTTTGCCGGACCTGAATACAGCGCCTGCGATGCCGCCATTCTCCGGTATCCGAATTTCCAGCACACCACTATCGCTGGCCACGCGGGAGAACAGTTGCCGCGCTTCAGCATCATGCAGGAAAAGCGTTGCGCGATCAGCATCCAGTGCCGTTGCCATAAGGCTGACTAAGCGCGGCAGAATAGCGTCCAGCCCGCCAGGGCCGTTCACGGCTTCCGCGACCTGATTCAGCAGGCGACTCTGCCGCAACTCCGCCAGGAGTTGGTCGGCTAAAGCATGGTCCCCGGCAACGAGCCGCGCCGCCAAGGCTGCGTCGTCCGCCGAACCAGCCTTGTTTTGTGACGAATCCGGCATATTTGTTCCTAACGTTCCGCAGTTTATTTGCGGCAGCTCTAAAGGACTGGTAGTCAAGCATACTGTGCTACGGCGGCTTCGCCAATGCTGCTATTAATGCGTTACCATTAATGGGCCGCCAGAACGCGTTTTTACTCTCAGGAGCTTCGTCCGCCATGGTATTTTGGATTTCAGCAGCCGTCGTCGCACTTGTTATCGCGGGCTGGACCATGATGCGCATGCTTTCTGCGCGGCCAAAGCCAGTATGGCCGACGGCGATGATGTTCGCGGTCGCTGCTATCGCCAGCCTTGGCGCAGCCGTGCTGGCGACCGTCGCCAGTTTGGAGACGCCGGACCGGCCAAGCCAGCGCCCGGCAGACCCTGTCACCGTTGCTTCCAACCATGCGGATGGCACGGAAGCCCCGGCAGATAGTTTCGAAGCGTTGATCGCCCAATTGGAAACTCGCCTGAAGGATGATCCCAAGGACGCAAAGGGTTGGGGCCTGCTTGGCCGCTCTTATGTTGCCATGGGACGCATGGATGATGCGGCCAAGGCTTTTGCCTCTGCCGTAGAGCTGACAGATCCGCCGGATGCAGATTTGATCGGCGAATATGGTGAAACCCTCGTCGCTGCGGCAGGTGGCCGTGTCGTGCCTGCTGCAGAATCTGCGTTCGAGCAGATTTTGGCGATCCAGCCGGATGATCCCCGCGCGCGATATTATTTGGCATTAGCCAATCTGGAAAAGAACGACCGGCCTGGTGCGATTGCGGCACTGAAGACCCTGCTCGCCAGCGCACCGCCAAAAGCGCCCTGGGCGGACACAGTATTTGAACGCATTCAGGAATTGGAAGGCCGTCCGGCAGCACCTGCTGCCGCTGCTCCGGCGACGCCTGCGCCCGCGGCTGCATCAGCCACCGCGCCATCTGCTGCACCGGCACCAGGCCCGACGCAAGAGCAAATGCAGGCAGCCCAGAACATGACGCCGGAAGACCGGATGGCCATGATCCAAGGCATGGTGGATGGCTTAGCGGGTAAGCTCGAAGAGGACCCGAACAACTACCAAGGCTGGCTCCGCCTCGCGAACGCCTACATGGTGCTGGACCGGAAATCAGATGCAGCAAGTGCACTCGCCAATGCGCTGAAGCTGCAACCGGCGAATGTTGGTCTGTTGATTCAGTATGCGGAAATTGAAATCGCCGCCAATGGCGGGCAGGTGACGCCGGATGCCGAGAAAGCCTTCAATCGCGTCATTGTCCGCGAGCCCAAAAATCCCCAAGCCCTCTGGCGCCTAGGCCAAGCCGCCGCTGCCCGCGGCGACACGGACACCGCCCGCCAAAACTGGCAAGCCATCATGCCCCGCCTCCTAGAAGCCGACCCGCTCAAGGCAGAGGTGAGGGCAGCGTTGGAGGCGCTGTGAGTAGAGTTGCGCACGAAGACAATGCTTAGGGTCTGGACGCTAATGCCGCCTCTCAAACCCTAAGAAGTCTGCCACATGGTCGGCTATATGAAGCGCTATTGTGCTAAGCAGCAACAGACAGGCCAATAGCGCCCCTGCCTCGCCTAACGTCCATTCGGCGAAGGCCCACAGAAGTGTCGGCGGAAGCATTGCCGCGATAACTGTTGCTCCTGCCAGCCAACGGTTCATCTTCCCGGCTTGGCGATCTGGGCCGCCATAAGAAGAATCCAATCTAATCGTCGATGGGCCAGATTGCTCAGACATTGCTTGTTTCATTTGTGTTGTTGAGTGGAGGAGCCTAGCGGCATGCCTATCCGGCCCTATCTAATTCCAACACTTTACCCACCTCCCGCCACATTTCGAAGGTCATAGGCAGCACGGATTTGCCGGTGCAGGTTTTGATTTCCAAGATCGTGGTCAGCATGGTGGCGCAGCCTGCGATGGGTGGACCATATTGATACGATTTCCAGCTTGATCTGACTCATTTTGTATCGCGTCAGGTGTCCGTTCAGCCACTGCCTTATCGCGCAGTCTCAGCAGTTTTGAAGCAGGCAGTGGGGCAGTGCTTGTGCGCGAATTCGTGGCACCGCGTTTGCATAATATCGCCCTAATTGGGGCGTAATCCGACTGCTAGAGCAGATTCCCATCATTCTGGTTCATAGCCTGCAGCTGTGAAGTAGCTCCTGCAGTCGTTTGGCGTGAGGTCGTCGATGGCGTCTCGGATGGCGTCCCAGAGATCTGGGAGATTACGGGCGGCGGCTTTTCTGAGGA
>CALLKY010000136.1 GCA_938083135.1 uncultured Alphaproteobacteria bacterium
ACAGCCATAAAATCGCCATTTAGACAGCGCCCCTTGGCCTGCGTCAGCTATAGCTGACGCAGGCCAAGGGGCCATCCTGAACCAGCAAGATGGACCTATATTCTACCGGGAACTGGCCCCTTTTTACTCCGCGATTGACAGTGGGCATTCTCCGCCTCCCCCCTGTGGTCTCGTTACAGCGGCCTCGAGTGAAACCAAAGGGGCACGGGGCGCTCGACGTGACCACAGATAGCTTCGAACCAATAAACGTAGAGGCAAACACGGACGCCTAAGACATTCACAGCGGGGTAGACCACCCGGTAGACCAAGAATGCGCCTTGCAGTCGAACCTGAGTCAGCCTAACTTGTTGACTCGTAAGGATATCAACGGCGGCCGGACGCTTACAGCAAGAACCAGACTGCGACGTGGACACCCCACCCGCACCAACGACGTTTGCAGCGCAAACGTCTAAAGCCGCAACATCCCCTCAGTAGCCCGGCAGGCTTTTGCGCAGCAACGCCGAGAGGGCGCGCGGGTTCTATGTCAGCACTCACCCAACTCGCCGCTCGTGCCAGTCCGTCACCGCTTGATAGGCACATCCGACCTGGAGCAGCAGGGGGTCATTCCACCATGCCGCTTGGAGCATCATGCCAACCGGAAGTCCGCCATCCGTAAAGCCGCAAGGAATGGATAGGCCTGGGATGGAGGCAATTGAGCCGGCATAGGTTAGGCTGGCGGCGCGGCGGGTTAGTTCGTGAAGGTTGGGGGCGTCTTCTAGCGGCAGGGCCGGAACGGGCGTTGTTGGGCTAAGGATCATATCCACTTCATCGAACACGTTGGCAACAGTGCGCATCCAGGTTTCTTTGAAGCGCATGGCAGCGGCGTAATCCACGCCCGTCAGGTCCAGGCCACGGCTCATGCGCTCATAGATGGGGGGTGAGAAAGCGTGGCGTTCATCGGTTAAGCGTTGACGATGAAACAAAGCGGCGTCGCAATAGATCAGCACGCTGGCGTGGAGATAGGTTTCCTCGGCACCCGGAAGGTCGACTTCCACCAATTCTGCACCCAATGCTTCGAACTCGGACGCTGCCTTGCGGACGGCGGCTTCAATATCCGGATCAATGCCGTCAAAGAAAAAATTGCGTGGGATGCCGATGCGCATGCCCGCAACGCCATCATGCAAGCGCGGCAAGAAGTTGCCGAAGTCATGGTCAATGGAATGAGGATCGCTGGCGTCATAGCCTGCCATCACGGCGAATATCCGGGCGACATCCTCTGTCCGGCGCGCCATTGGGCCAATCGTGTCATTGCCGACACTAACCGGCGTGGCACCACTGCTCGGTACAGCCCCATGGGTTGGACGGAGCCCTGATACGCCGCAGAAGGAAGCCGGTATCCGCACCGATCCGCCTGTATCGGACCCGAGTGCCCCAACACACATATCCGCCGCCAGCGCTGCCGCCGACCCGCCACTGGACCCGCCTGGGCTGCGCGTTTGATCCCACGGGTTCTTTGCGTGGCCAACAATTGGATTGTGCGAGCGGACATCAAACACCAGTTCCCCCAGCGTCGCCTTGCCGACAATTACGGCACCTGCCGCCTTCAGGCGCGAGACGACGGGCGCATCAGCGTTTGGCGTGCGGTCTGCCCAGAAGCTGGCACCACTGGTGGTCCGCACACCAGCCGTGTCGATATTGTCTTTCAGCGCTATCGGCATGCCATGCAGAAGGCCGAGCCAGCGGCCCTCGCTTGCCGCTTTATCGGCAGCATCCGCCTGCTCCCTCGCCGCATCCGCCGTTACGGTGATGAAGGTGGTGAGGTCATCATTCTGCGCCTCAATCTGGGCGAGGCAGGCATCTGTCTGGGTGCGGGCGGTGTCTGTCACGGGCGTTCACCTTCTAAGGTCATAATTCTAAGGTCACAATATCTGCGGCAGTGTAGAGCCAATAACGCACCCGTGTCCCGCTTCAGCGTTTAAAGCGGGAAGCATTTCATGCCGTAAAGCGTTAATGTGCGAGAGCGCAGCCGATTGTCGACAGCGCATATGATGATGTTTTGGGGAGACTCTTTGATGTCGGACATTAAAATTTCACGCCGTGGGGCCTTGGCCGCAGCGGCCGGTGCCCTGGCTGCACCTGCGGTATTGGCTTCGATGGGACCTGCGCGGGCAGCCGCGCCGATGATGGGACCAGCCGCACCTGCATTTCACCGCTTTAAGCTTGGCGCGTTTGAGCTAACGGCGATCCGGGACGGTGCGGTGCAGCTCGATGGACCGCATCCTATTTTCGGCCAAGATTAGCCAGCAGAAGTCGTGCAGTCCTATGCCGCTTCAAATAATCTGCCACCAACACGCATGGAGATCGGTTTCACGCCGATGGTACTGAACACTGGCAGCCAGTTGATCATGTTCGATACCGGCAACGGTGCCGCACGGCGCCCGCAACGGGGCTTGCTGAAAGAAGCCATCATGATGGCCGGGTATAAGCCAGAGCAGGTGGATATCGTCGTCCTCAGCCACTTCCATCCGGACCACATTGGCGGGTTGATGGAAGGCGGTGCGCCGCTGTTCCCCAATGCACGCTATGTGACGAACGCTGCGGAATATGACTTCTGGACACCCGAATCCAAACTAACGGGCGGCACGGCCCGCGTTGCAAAGCTGGCGCAGTCGAATGTTGTGCCAGTCGCCAACAAAATGACCATGCTGAAGGCGGGCGACAGCGTCGTCACCGGTGTTGATGCTGTCGCGGCTGCGGGGCACACCCCAGGCCACACAGCCTTCCACATTGAAAGCGAGGGCAAGCGCCTGCTGTTCATTGCAGATGCCTGCAACCACTACATCATGTCCATGCAAAAGCCCGATTGGCATGTCCGCTTCGACATGGATAAGGAAGGTGCGGCAGCAACCCGCAAGAAATTGCTTGGCATGGCAGCGGCAGATGGCATTCCCATCGCCGGATACCATATGCCGTTCCCGGCTGTGGGGTACGTAGAAGCGATGAGCGGCGGCGGCTATCGCTATAACGCCGTCAGTTACCAGCTATCGCTGTAACGCTCATATCCTGAGCGGACTAAAGCAGAGAGCCCTGGCTATCATCCGATGGCCGGGGCTTTTGCTTCTTTTTGGACTTTGGTGGCGGAGCAGCCCGTTTCGCAGGCGGTGCGCCGTCACCAATGACAGCAGCACGGCGCTCCCCTTTAGCGAACTGTAATTCTACCGCGAGGCCCGGCGTTGCGGCTTCTGCGGTCGAGATTACAGCATCGCCTGCTCGCACCAGCACAAAGCCACGATCCAGCGTTTTCTCATAGGAGTAGCTATCGAGCAGGCCCGCAGCGCTCGCAAGGCGCGTTCCGGCGTTCTGGATGCCGCGCTGACTTGCATTGGCGAGGCGGCGGGCGGGATCAAGCCGCTCCAGGGCATGAGCATGATCCCTAAGAGCCTTTGCAGCAGCACGGTCAAGCGCACCGGACCGTTGGCGCAGGCCATCATGCTTCGCCTCCAACTGGCGCATCGGGCTTGGCAATGATGCATTCAGGCGGGCCACAAAATCCTGGCGGCGGCCAAGGCCTGTGCGGAGCGCCAAGGCCAACCGCTCACCCCAATCATCTAAGCGCTGGGATGCTGTTTCAACCAGCCGCGCCGGTTGCGGCAGGCCACGGGCAATGCCGTTTAGGCGATCTTGGCGTTGCGCGACGCCCCGTTCTGCCGCTTCAGCCAAGCGGAGACCTAAGCGCCGGGTCTCAGCAATCAGGTCCTGGCGGACAGGCACAGCCATTTCAGCCGCAGCAGTCGGCGTCGGCGCGCGGCGATCACTGGCATAGTCGATCAGCGTGGTGTCGGTTTCATGGCCAACGGCGGAGATGAGCGGGATCGCTGATGCTGCAGCCGCGCGCACAACGACTTCCTCATTGAATGCCCAAAGGTCCTCTAGGCTGCCACCGCCACGGGCGACGATCAGCACATCGGGGCGGAGATTGCCTTCCAGCGTGTTCATCGCTTGGATCGCAGCGGCAATTTCCTCGGCCGATCCCTCCCCCTGCACCCGCACGGGTGCGACCAACACATGGCGTGGAAAGCGATCCGCCAGCCTGTGCAGAATATCGCGGATGACAGCACCCGTAGGCGATGTGACGACGCCAATCCGCTCCGGCAAATATGGCAGGGCGCGTTTGCGGTCTTCGTCAAACAGCCCTTCCGCACCAAGCTTCTTACGGCGTTCTTCCAACAGCTTCAGAAGTGCGCCAGCCCCGGCGGGCTCCAATTGTTCAACGACCAACTGGTAGACCGAGCGGCCTTCATAGGTGGTGACCCTGCCCGTCGCGATCACTTCCAAGCCGTCTTCCGGTGGCGTGTTGAGGCGATTGGCTGACCCGCGCCAGCAAACGGCATCTATGACAGCCTTGTCGTCCTTCAGGCGGAAATACCAATGGCCAGAGGCCGCCCGCTTGGCACCACTGACCTCCCCCCGCACCCTTACGTGACCAAAGTCACCTTCAAGGGTGCGCTTGATATTGCGCGATAGCTCACCGACTGACAGCGAGGGCGAATTTGTTGGCGCTTCCGCTTGGGCTGCCGCAGCTTCGCCGCCAGCCAAGAACGCCAATCCAGGGTCACTTTCCGTTTTCATGAAGCTGATGATACAAGATAATGACACCTACCCAAGGGATTAACGGAATGCGAGTCCTCGTTGTTGGCTCAGGCGGGCGGGAGCATGCGCTGGTCTGGTCTATCGCAGCCTCTCCACTTGCAACCGAAATCTTCTGCGTTCCCGGCAATCCCGGCATCGCTGAGGACGCCGAATGCGCGCCAATTGATGTGCTGGATATTGAAGGTATCGTCGATTACGCGCTGAAGCAGCGGATTGATCTAGTGGTCGTTGGGCCGGAGGCCTCCCTGGCTGCAGGCCTTGTCGATGCGCTTGAGGCCGAAGGGATTCTAGCGTTCGGGCCGTCTAAAGCAGCGGCGGAAATCGAATCCTCCAAAGGCTACATGAAAGATCTGTGCGCCCGCATAGGCGTGCCAACCGCAGCCTATCAGCGCTTCACGGATGCAGACAAAGCCGCCGCCTATATCCGTGAACAAGGTGCCCCCATCGTCGTAAAGGCGGACGGGCTAGCCGCAGGCAAGGGTGTTGTCGTTGCCGAATCGGTGGACGAAGCCATCGCCGCTGTAGACGCCGCCATGCGCGACGAGAGTTTTGGCGCGGCTGGCGCTGAAGTGGTAGTCGAAGCCTGTTTGGTTGGTGAAGAAGTAAGCTTCTTTGCGCTCTGCGACGGCGAGCACGCCATGCCATTCGCCTCTGCCCAGGACCACAAACGCGCATTTGATGGCGATAAAGGCCCGAACACCGGCGGCATGGGTGCTTATTCGCCGGCCCCGGTCATGACGGATGAAATGGCGGAGCACGTGTTAACCACGATTGTTCAGCCAGTGCTCGATGCAATGCGCGCGGAAGGGCGACCATTCAAAGGCGTATTATTTGCGGGCCTCATGATTACGGAAAACGGGCCTGAGGTTATCGAATTTAACTGCCGGTTCGGCGACCCTGAAATTCAGGCAATTCTACCCAGGCTGCGATCGGACTTCCTGCCGGCGTTGGTTGTTGCAGCGGAAGGTGGCCTCAAACATTTTGACCTGCGCTGGCGCGATGTGTCCTCGATGACCGTCGTCATGGCAACCAAGGGATATCCCGTAAAGTACGAGAATGGTTCGGAAATTCGGGGAATTTCAGACGCTGACGCGATTCCAGGTGTCACGGTGTTCCACGCTGGAACGAAGTTGGAAGGTGACAAAATGTTGGCTCATGGCGGGCGCGTCCTATGCGTAACAGCAATGGGCGACACCCTTCAAATCGCACACGATTTGGCCTATCAAGGCATTGATGCGATTGACTGGCCAGAAGGCTTTTGCCGTACCGATATCGGCTGGAGAGCGTTGGATTAATCCAAATGCGCTCGGTTCATTGATTAGGCTACGTGCTGTTAATGACTTTCGGGCGAGAATCTATTAAGAATGAGGCAAAGCGCAGACGGGGCTGCGTTGAGTCTTAAAGCTAGGGGCTTGGATAATGGCGGAACAGGCAACCATGACAGCGCCATCGGCGCGGTCAACAAGCCGATCTGGGGGCTGGGTTTACCTTGACCCAGAGGATGCACGCGCGCATCCATCTTATGGCGTTTATGGCTGGGCGCTCTTCTTGCTCGCCATTTTTTTTGTTGGTCCCATGGTCCTGCTTTGGCAGGATGTTGAGATTGCGTTTGGTGCCTATGATGCGCCGCAGGACGCGTGGATCCTTGTTGCAATTGATGCACTGCTGCTCATTGCCTGCTGGACTGCATGCCGAAAACTCGGCGCAGAGCAAAAAGGCTTCTACGCTTGGTTCATTATCTCCATCGCGCTCGGATTGTGCAGTTTGGCGGCCTTTGTCAGCCTAACACTCGGCGATGTGCGGGAAATTCTGCCCTCCGGTGCCGTTGAGGTGACCCGTGAAGGCTGGCGTGGGCTGGTCGATATGGTGCCGACAATTGTGTGGTGGGGCATAGCGCTTCGCATCATCGCAATGGTGTTTGCAATCATGTATGTCATGCAGTCACAGCGCGTGAATGTAACAATCTCGCGGCGTGTCTCGCCGAATGACGCCTTTATTGCCCGCGCTTGGACCGCCCCAACGGGCCAACCGGTTGCTCGTGGCGTTCCTGTTGAACCACAAGCGCCCGGCTATGGCGGATTATCTTATCCACCGTTGCAAACCACACCATCTGATACGGCCACGGCAGCAACGGCAACAGCCGCCGCCGCTGTAGCCACTGCCGCCGTTACAGAAGCCAGCGCCGCCACCCGCGCTGCTGATGCTGCTGAACGAGCAGCCACTGCCGCTGAACGTGTGGCTGACCAAGCGGAACGCCGCGCTGAAGAGCCCGTGATTGTTGCAGCACCTGTTGCAGAAGCCCCTGTTGTTGCAGCACCGGAACCTGCTGCAACGCCTCAACCAGTTGCAGAGCCTGCCGCCCCGGTTGATGACCGCCGCCTGCGTGCACGGTTAAAACAACTGGATGATGCGCGGGCAGCTGGCCTGATCTCTGACGCGGAATTTGAAGCGCGCCGTCAGGCCTTGCTCGGCACTGGCTGACGGTAGATGAGCCATGTCTATGAAGGCGGCTGCCATTGTGGCGCGCTCCGGGTGCAGGTAACGAAGCCTGAGCCAATCAGCCGCCTAATCGATTGCAATTGCTCGATCTGCACCAAAAAAGGCGTCCTGCATGCCGCAGTAGAGGATTCTGAATTCAGCATTCTCAAAGGTGCCGACAAGGCTGTGACGTATCGGTTTGGCAGTGGTGCCGCGCAGCACAATTATTGCCCGGATTGCGGCATCCACGTATTTGGTCGCCCCCGCAACAGTCCAGACCGGTATTCCGTCAACGCGCGCTGCCTGGACAACTTCCGCTCCATCCTAGAGACAGCCAAAGTCATCCCGTTCGACGGCGAAAACCACCCAAAAGACCGTCAAAGTTAAGCCCCCTACTTTCGGCCCGTTAGACGACCTCCCAACGATCGTATTCCGATTTACATCTGGAGATTGCCGCCATGGCGAGCAAGCTGTTTGAACCGATCCGTTTGCGCGGCTTGGAACTGAAAAACCGCATTATCGTAGCACCCATGTGCCAATATTCCGCCGTGGATGGCACAGCCACTGACTGGCATATGATCCATGTTGGCCAACTCGCCCTTTCCGGCGCGGGCATGGCCTTTGTCGAAGCCACCGGCATATCCCCTGAAAGCCGCATCACGCCAGATTGCCTTGGTCTCTGGACTGATGAGAATGAGCGTGAGTTAACCCATGTCGTCAGCGCATGCGCGACCCATGGCGTTACCCCGCTCGCGATCCAGCTTGGCCATGCGGGCCGCAAAGCGTCCGCATTCGCGCCACAGAAGAGCGGCGGACCGCTCGGCCCCAATGACGGTGCCTGGCAAACATTTGGCCCCTCCGCCGAGCCATTTGCAGACGGCTGGCATACCCCAAAAGCCATGGACCAGGATGACATGGATAAGGTCATCAAGGATTTCTGCGCGACAGCCAAACGGGCAGACCGGGCTGGATTTGAAGCAGCTGAAATGCACTGCGCCCATGGTTACCTGTTTTCTTCCTTCCTCTCCCCCATCGCTAACCGTCGGAATGATGCCTATGGCGGTGACCGTGCAGGCCGCATGCGCTTTCCACTAGAAGCATTTGAGGCACTTCGCGCCGCATGGCCGGACGACAAGCCGCTTGGGGTGCGCATGAATGGCGTCGACTGGGATGACCGAGGCCTGACCATTGAGGATGCCATTGCATTCGCTCAGGCGCTGAAGGCGCTTGGCTGCGATTTCTTTGATATCTCCGGCGGTGGCAATAGCCCTGTCGCCCGCCCAGACCTAGCCCCCGGCTATCAAGCCGGCCATGCGGCCGCGGTCCAAGAAGCAACCGGCGTCCCAACCATGGCTGTTGGCATGATCCGCGACCCACAATTGGCCGAAAGCCTTGTCGCCAGCGGCAAGGTCGCGATGGTCGCTCTTGCGCGCGGCATGCTTTACGAGCCCAAATGGCCCTGGCGCGCTGCCTATGAACTGGGCGCAGAAATCGCCTCACCAGACCAGCACGGGCGCGGATTCCCAACCAAGTGGCCACAGGCATTTCCAAGCGCAGCTGAATAGGCGCTACAAGCTAACCTTTGGAAGCAGCCAAAAGCGTTTCTGTGCCCGAAGGTGTGTGTTTAAAAAGGCTTGGCGCGATCGGCAGCCCGCGATATGGATATCGCCGCAATGCGTTGAGATATTTGAATGAGCGCCAAAATGTCAGATTACCCGTTCACGCCACTTGTGGAATCCCTGCCGTCAACGGTTCCTTTCGTTGGACCAGAAACGCAGGAACGGCAGATGGGCAAACCATTCCGTGCCCGCATTGGTGCCAATGAAAGCGTGTTCGGCCCTTCCCCCAAAGCCATCGCGGCGATGACCGAGGCCGCTTCAGAGGTATGGCGCTACGGCGACCCTGAAAACTACGACCTGAAGCAAGCGCTTGCCGCCCATCACGGCGTGCAGCCAGAGAATATCGTCGTTGGTGAGGGGATTGACTGCCTGCTAGGCTATCTCGCACGCATGACGGTGAGCGAAGGAACGCCGGTTATCACGTCGCAGGGCGCATATCCAACGTTCAATTATCACGTCACCGGGTTTGGCGGGAAGCTAGAATTCGCCCCCTACCGCGACGACCATGAGGACCCAGAAGCGCTGCTTGACGCCGCCAGACGCACTGGCGCACCGCTGATCTACTTCGCCAACCCTGATAACCCCATGGGCACATATGCGAGCGCGCAAGCTGTGCAGTCCATGATCAATGCTGTGCCGGACGGCGCAATTTTGTGCCTGGACGAAGCGTATGTTGAATTCGCGCCAGAAACCGCTGTTCCCGCGATTGATGTTTCGAACCCACACGTCATCCGTTTCCGCACGTTCTCCAAAGCCCATGGCATGGCTGGGGTGCGCGTAGGTTACGGCATTACTGAGGCTGGCTTGGCGCTTTCATTCAACAAAGTCCGCAACCATTTCGGCGTCAACCGGATCGGGCAGGCAGGTGCGCTGGCCGCATTAGCGGACCAGGACTGGCTTGCTCATGTGGTCAAGGAGGTCGCCCAGGCCCGCGATGTGATTTCAAGGATTGCTGCAGATAACGGCCTGAAGCCGCTGCCAAGTGCTGCAAATTTCGTCGCGATTGATTGCCTGCAGGATGGTGACTTTGCGCGCCGTGTGCTGCAGGAAATCGTTGCTCAGGGCGTATTTGTGCGCATGCCCTTTGCCGCCCCGCAGGACCGCTGCATCCGCATTTCAGCCGGAAAAACCGCTGACCTAGAAGCCTTTGCCGAGGCCTTGCCGACCGCGCTGAAAGCCGCCAGCATTTAGGGGCAGGCCCTTAGGCTAGAGAATGAAGTCATCCTCTGTCAGCTGATCAGATGTAACGCCGATGAAACGGACAAGGTCGTCCGTTCCATCCAACCTTATGTTCGCCCGTCCGTTATAATCACGGAACAGCAGTTCTAGTTCTGCAAAGTTTGCGAAGCCAAAGTCACTGATATCCACTTTATCAACACCAAGCTCAAAATTCTTGATCGTATCAAAGCCATCACCGCGATTGAATTGGAACGTATCCACACCGGCACCGCCAACCAACACATCCTTGTCTTCGCCGCCAACAATCAAATCCGAGCCCGAGTTCGCGTAAATTACATCGCGGCCTGCACCGCCGAAGAGCTGATCGTCATTCGAACCGCCAGCGAGCTTATCATCACCACCCTCACCCCGGATCACATCTGCAGCGCCTGAACCATAAAGCTTGTTCGCCTCATCATTACCGGTCAACGTATTTCCGGTGCCACTGCCCAGCTGATTGAAGATGAAATCGCCCTCAGTCAATTGATTGGATTGAATCCCGATAAACCGGATGAGATCATCGACGCCATCGAGCCTAACGTTTGCGCGTCCACTGTAATCCCGGATCAGCGGCGCCAGCTCTGCAAAGGTCGCGAAATCAAAGTCACTAATGTCAATCTTATCAACGCCAAGCTCAAAGTTCCTGATCCAATCAACGCCGTCGCCCTGGTTGAATTTGAAGATATCCATACCGTGACCACCAACCAGAAGATCCCTACCTAGCCCGCCGACGATCAAATCGGAGCCGGAATTAGCGTAAATCGCATCGCGCCCTGCGCCGCCGAAGAGCTGGTCGTCATTCGAGCCACCAGATAACTTGTCGTTGCCACTCTCGCCTCGAATTACGTCCGCGCCGCTATAACCATAGAGCTTATTTGCTCCGCTATTACCAATCAGCACATTGCCTGCACTGTTGCCGAACGCGTAGAGGTCTCTATTTCCGCTGACAATGACATTCTCGATGCCCGAGGCTAGTGTCAGACTGACCAGCGTTTGCACCGTATCACCATTTATCACATTGCCGGTGCTGTTGCCGCTGATGGTAGTACTCTCAATACCACCCCCAGTGTCCGACCGACCAGCGTCTGCACAATATCACCGACATCAAGATCAATAATCACGTCACCCACGTCGTCGACGATAAATGTATCATTACCAGCGCCGCCGATCATAATATCGGCACCCTCTCCACCATTCAGAATGTCATCCCCGTCGCCGCCTTCGAGCCGGTCCACGCCCGCCTGACCGAAAAGCTGATCTTGTCCGGCGCCGCCGAACAACTGGTCATCTCCCTCCAGTCCCATAATGCGATCCGCGCCAGCGCCGCCAGCTAAGCGATTTGCGCCGCCGGTGCCGGTGATCACATCGTCGCCATGGCCCGTCTCGGCGTCTTCGATGCTGATGAGTGTATCAACATCGCCATTTGTATGGGTCGCCTGGCCTACCTGGAGATCGACCGTTACGGCGCCCCGTACTTCCGCATAAAGAATGAGATCATCGCCGCCGCCACCATCGATCTGATCAGAGCCGCGATGCGCTTCAAAGAAATTGTCTTCGTCATCGCCGGTCAGGATGTCATTGAACCGGCTACCGCGCAGGCCTTCAATGTCAAACAGCGTATCCGTATCGCCGAACCCGTCATCAATCGAAAGACCGGCCGCGAGGCTAACATTCACACCCTGCTGGGACTGGGCGTAGCTGGCTCGGTCCAGGCCACTGCGCCCGGTGATCAGATCATCGCCCGCCATGCCTTCGAAGGATTCAAACGCATCCAAAAGCTCCGTCGCTTTTACCGACTGAGTCTCGTCCCGACCAAACAGGAAGTCCCGCTGGGCAGTACCGCGAATTTCAAACACGCCGCTGACATTGTCACGTCCGACCTCTGCGCCGCCCCGAATAATGCCGGCATTCAAATCACCGAACACACCCTCGGTCGCCGCACTCTCATAGGAGATCCGCGTCAGCCCGTTGCCGGCGAATGTATCGTTCTCTGCAGTCGTTCGCTCAAAGTTGATGGGCGCGACGCCGATCGTCACGGTGACAGTGTCCGTGCCGCCAAGGTTATCAGTGATCCTTGCTGTGAAGCTGTCTGAGCCAGCAAAACCATCATCTGCAAAATACGCAAAGGCTCCGTCAGTGCCTATGATGAGCGTGCCGTTCGTAACGTCTGTAAAAGGCGTCGTCTCTGCCGCCAGCACGTCGCCGTCGATATCCTGCGCGCCGGTTAGAAGATTGCCGGTAAAGGATGTCTGATCCTGCGATGCCGCAACCAGAACCACGCCAGGCGCTGTGGGCGCATCATTCACCGCATTAACTGTCAACGTGACCGTGGCTGTATCTGTTCCGCCAGCGCCATCATCCAGCGTATAGACGAAACTGTCCGTGCCGTTGAAGTCAGCGTCTGGCGTGTAGGTGAACGTGCCGTTGGTGTTCAGCACCAGCGTGCCGTTAGTCACATCCGTCGCTGGCGTCGCCGAGATCGTCAGCGGATCGCCGTCGATGTCGCTGTCTGCGCCAGTGCCGTTGTCCAGAAGCACGTCGCCCGTGATGTCGAGGTCTTCACTGCCAGTGAACGCATCCGCTGCAGCAACGGGGTCATCGTTCACTGCATTGACTGTCAGCGTCACGGTTGCCGTGTCCGTACCGCCTGCACCATCGTCCAACGTGTAGACGAAGCTGTCTGTGCCGTTGAAGTCTGCATCCGGCGTATAGGTGAACATGCCGTTCGTGTTCAGAACCAATGTGCCGTTGGCGACATCGGTGACTGGCGTCGCGGAGATTGTCAGCATGTCGCCGTCAATGTCGCTGTCTGCGCCAGAGCCATTGTCGATCAACACATCGCCGGTGATGTCCAGGTCTTCACTGCCGGTGAACGCGTCCGCTGCAGCAACCGGATCATCGTTCACGGTATTCACTGTCAGCGTCACCGCGGCGGTATCCGTACCACCTGCGCCATCGTCCAGCGTGTAGACGAAGCTGTCTGTGCCGTTGAAGTTCGCATCCGGCGTGTACGTGAATGTGCCGTTGGTGTTCAGCACCAGTGTGCCGTTGGTTACGTCCGTCACCGGCGTTGCAGAGATCGTCAGTGCGTCGCCATCGATGTCGCTGTCTGCGCCAGACCCGTTGTCGATCAGCACGTCGCCCGCGATGTCCAGGTCTTCACTGCCGGTGAACGCGTCAGCCGCAGCAACTGGATCATCGTTCACGGCATTCACTGTCAGCGTCACCGCGGCGGTATCCGTACCACCTGCACCATCGTCCAGCGTGTAGACGAAGCTGTCTGTGCCGTTGAAGTCTGCATCCGGCGTGTACGTGAATGTGCCGTTGGTGTTCAGCACCAGTGTGCCGTTAGTCACATCCGTTGCTGGCGTCGCAGAGATCGTCAGTGCGTCGCCATCGATGTCGCTGTCAACGCCAGAGCCGTTGTCCAGAAGCACATCACCTGTGATGTCCAGGTCTTCACTGCCGGTGAACGCGTCAGCCGCAGCAACCGGCACGTTATTCGCGACCGCGAGCGTGATGGCGTCGTCAACGATGACCGTTGCTTCGCCATTCTCAAACGTGCGCGCGCCGCCGCCGGTCGCTGTGAGCGTCCAGCCAGTGTCTGAGAGCGTTAGGGTTGTGCCGGCGATGCCAGTGACATTGACAGTGTTTGACGTGTCCGAGAGGTTTTGGACTGAAAGCTTATCCAACGTTAAGTCGGCAGCTGCACCTGTGAGATCAATCAGCTCAATCGCTGAAACGCCCTGGCTGCCGCTTGCCGTGAAGTCCACGGTGACAGCAGCGCCGGAGATGCGCAGAGTATCGCTGCCCGTGCCGCCATCGATCCGTCGGAACGTGGCGTCGGCGACATCCAGGATATCGTCGCCTTCGCCGCCGATGAGCACGTCAACGCCGCCGCCGCCGGCGATCGTATCCGCGCCCTGACCGCCAACCATGATGTCAGCGGCGGCAGTGCCTGCGAGCGAGTCAGCGGCGGTTGTGCCGGCTGCTGTTACTTGGCCCCGATCAGAGCCGAATACAACGTAGGCCTCGCCAGCATATGCAGCAGCGCCTACGCCATTGAACGCGCCGACGATAATATCGCCAAAGCCATCGCCATTCAGATCGCCAGCTCCACTGACAGACTCGCCAGTCCGCGCCTGAGCGTTCAGGCCATCCATACGGAACCCGTTTGAGCCATCCAGAGCGCCAAGTGAAATTGTAGCGGCGGGTGCCGCAGCCCGGCCCAGCACCACATAAGCCTCACCAGATGCCGCGCCGTTTGGCGCCGCAACCGGTGCGCCGACAATCAGGTCATCAAAGCCATCGGCGTTTAAATCGCCCGCTGCACTGACGGATTGGCCGGATATATCGCCAGAATCAATGCCTTGAATACGGAAGCCGTCAGTGCCTTCCAAGGCGTTCAGGTCAATGGTCGCCGTAAAGCCAGAGGCTTTGCCGAAGACGACGTAGCTTTCGCCGGAATTGGCACCATTCGGGTCCGCCGCATTGGCACCGATGATAATGTCGATAAAGCCGTCGCCATTGAAGTCACCCGCAGCACTGACGGATTTACCGGCGCTATCGCCAACAGCAATACCATCTAGGCGGAAACCATCGGTGCCATCCAGATTTGCCAGGGCGAACGATGTGGCACCGATTGCGCCCTGGCCGAACAGCACGTAGGCACCGCCAGTGTCGCCCGCAGCCGTATCGACGTTCCTACCGCCAATCAGAATATCCGCACGGCCATCGCCGTTTACATCGCCCGCACTGCTGACGGAGAAGCCAGTGCGGTCATTCGTGAGTTCGCCGTCAATCCGGAAGCCGTCTGCGCCGTCTAGGTCCCCCAATGCCAAGGTGGACGCGAATCCGGCTGTCGTGCCGAATACGATGTAGCTTTCGCCCGCTTGCGTGGCACCGCCATCGCCATAGCGCGCGCCGATGATCAGGTCATCAATGCCATCGCCGTTGAAGTCCCCGGCGGCGCTGATGGTCCGCGAACTCTGGTCGCCAGCGTCAACGCCTTGGACAGTAAAGCCATCCGCGCCGTCCAAATCGCCTACGTTAACGACTGGCCCTGTAGCGCCCGCTTTGCCAAACACAACATAAGAAGCGCCAATGCTGCCACTTTCAAAGGGCGCCCCGATAATAATGTCCGCGAAGCCGTCAGCATTCAGATCGCCTGCGCCGGAGACGGAGATACCTGCCTGGTCGCCAGCCGCGAGGCCTTCAAAATGGAAACCATCGGAACCGTCAAAGCTGCTGAGTAGGACTGAGCTGCCAAACCCGCCAGAGGCACCAAACACAACGTATGCTTCGCCCGCGTTTATGCCATTAGTATCGCCGTATTTCGCGCCGACGATGACATCTTCAAAACCATCGCCATTAAAGTCGCCGATACCACTGACCGAATATCCAGCGTCATCGTTGAGGCCGATGCCTTCAATCTGGAATCCATCTGCGCCGTCCAGCGCTGCGAGATCAACGGTCGCTGGCGCGTTAGCAAATGCGGCGGAGACGGTGACACCTTCATCAATCGTGATAATCGCTAGGCCGTTGGTCAGCGTGTTGGTCGTCGCATCGCCTGCGTCGAGGACCCAGCGGCTATCAACCAGCTTCAGGCTGGTCGTCGCATCCCCAGTTAGCGTGAGCGTGTTGGTTGTGTCGGAAAGCGCCAGGACAGACAACGTGTCGAAGATGACGCCAGCGCCTGTGCCGGATAAGTTGACCGCTTCGATACCGGTGACGCTCTGGTTCCCAGCCACCGTGAAGTCGAGCACTAGCGCATCACCAGAAAGTCTCAGAGTATCGGCCCCCGAACCCCCATCTACGCGTGCAAACGTGGCGTCCGCAACATCTAAAACGTCTGCACCTTCACCGCCGCGCAGCACGTCAGCCCCGCCGCCGCCGATAAGCGTATCCCCGCCCTGACCACCAACAATCACATCGACGCCGACGGTGCCTATCAGTGTATCCACAACGCCCGTGCCTAAGGCTGTGACAGCGCCAGTATTAAAACCGAGCACCACATAGCTTTCGCCTGCTGGATAACTTCCCTCGAAGGCTGTACCGACAGCCCCGACGATCAGGTCGTCAAAGCCGTCTCCATTAACATCCCCTGCACCACTGACAGAACCACCACTCTTATCATTGGAAGCCCCGTCCAAACGGAAGCCGTCAGTGCCGTCCAACACACCAAGACTAAATGTTGCACCGAAGCCGCCAGCTCGGCCGAACACCACATAGCTTTCGCCTGCGCCGTAACCAGCGAAAGGAGCCCCGACGATTAGATCGTCGAAGCCGTCGCCATTAACATCCCCTCCGGCACTAACAGAAACGCCGCTGTAGTCGCCGGAATCAATACCGTCCAAACGGAAACCGTTCGTCCCATTAAGAGCCGCAAGACTAAGGGACGTACCGAAGCCGTCCGCTTTACCGAAAACCACATAACTCTCGCCAGAGTTATAATCAGCGCGGTACGCACCAACGATAAGGTCCGCAAAACCATCCCCATTGATGTCACCTGCGCCACTAACAGAACGGCCGCTGTAGTCGCCGGAATCGATACCGTCCAGGCGGAAACCAGCAATTCCATCAAGGGCTCCAAGACTAAGCGCCCCCCCGAAACCACCCGCTTGGCCGAAAATCACATAGCTCTCACCGGCGTTGTAATACTCGCCTAACGCCCCGACAATCAGATCGTCGAAGCCATCGCCATTGATGTCGCCTAAGCCACTGACAGAAACGCCACTCTGGTCGCCAGAATCGATTCCATCCAGACGGAAACCGTTCGTCCCATTGAGCGCGCTAAGACTAAGGGAGGCACCGAAGCCACCCGCTTGGCCAAAAATAACATAGCTCTCGCCAGCTCCGTAACCAGCACCGGGAGCCCCGACGATCAGGTCATCGAGGCCATCGCCATTAACGTCACCGGCACCACTGACCGAATAACCGCTCCTGTCGCCAGAATCTATTCTTTCCAGATGGAAACCATTCGTCCCATCAAGATCTCCAAGACTAAGAGAGGCACCAAAGCCACCCGCTTGGCCGAACACCACATAGCTCTCAACAGTATCGCCGCCAGAGCCGGAATAGCCCTCACCGATGATGATGTCGTCAACGCCGTCGCCGTTAACATCGCCAGCCCCGCTGACCGAAAAACCACTAGAGCAGATTCCCATCATTCTGGTTCATAGCCTGCAGCTGTGAAGTAGCTCCTGCAGTCGTTTGGCGTGAGGTCGTCGATGGCGTCTCGGATGGCGTCCCAGAGATCTGGGAGATTACGGGCGGCGGCTTTTCTGAG
>CALLKY010000137.1 GCA_938083135.1 uncultured Alphaproteobacteria bacterium
TATGATGTGCTCGACGTTTCTGAGTTCCATCACGTCCGCATCAATCATTCAGAGGCGTTCGTTCATGACCGGAACCATATCAACGGGATCGAGAACTTCTGGAACCAGGCCAAGCGCCATTTGCGCCGTTTCAATGGCGTACCTAGCCAGCACTTTCACCTCTATCTCAAAGAGTGCGAATGGCGCTTCAATCACAGGCCCACCGAAAACCTCTTGAAAGTATTACGCAAGTGGGCAAACCTCTGAACCGAAACCCTTAGATAGGCCAGCCCCTAATCCTTAGTTTAGCTGCATCGGCGCTTGAAGGTTTTGGAGCGTCTGCGCGCGTTGAATTTCAGATAGACCAGGAACGCCCAACACCTGCACTTCTTGCAGTGACCTTAGGCGGGCGGCACTTGAGGCTGAAGAAGTGTTCACTGCAGTCGTGAACGTAGCAACCGCCTTCGCACGCGCCGCAGCTGCCGCCGCAACAGTTGCCGGGTAAACTTCAGCTGCTTGTTTCTTATCCCCTTGAGATAGGACCTGATTGGCGGTCGAATAGCATTTACTGCTAACACCCTGCTTATAAAAGTGTGGTGCAAATGTGTAGAGCATAATTGAGGCACGATCGAACTTTGTCGTGACTATGCCATTACCAGACAGGCCCCGCATATTGAAGTCCACTTTTTCCTTGTTCCAGAAGTTAGGATGGTCGGCAAGCTCTACGTAGATTTTGTCGAAGTCGAACTCCTTTTCGCAATCCGAATAAGGATGCTGGTGCTCATGCTGGAACGCCAAAGCGTGGCCGAACTCATGCAGCACAGTGCTAGAGAATTCTGGCTCGCTGGCCGGAGCCACATCCCAATGTGCAAAATTCATCGACTGCTCATTCGCCCCCACTAGATCGCGACTGTCTTGCCCAATTGTTGACCAATAACCTCGATAGTTGAAGCCGACTTTGATATCGCTTTCCTGGTTCGTGCAAATACGCGGATTGGACGGGTTGCCGAAATCCAATGGAATGTTTGCGCCATGCTTCGTCCATTCCAGCGCCACATCCATTATCCGGCGACGCAGGTCGCTAGAGCCGCCAAAGAAGCAGACGGTGATGGGGAATCGGTTTGGCTGCCAAGCCTTGAGCCCGCTTACAACACCTTGGCCAACACTGACGCCCGGCGGCAATAAGTTGTTTTGCCGTTGCTGCACCCTTGCCTGTAAGTGGTGTGGCAAAGCTTCCAACGCCTTATTGCTCGATTGCGCGTTAGCAGTTTGAACCGAAAGACCTAAGGCCAGAGCAGCGATGGCCGGGAGAATCGTAGCGCGTTTCATGCCAATCTCCAGATTGTTTTTCCAAATATCAATACAATTGTTATTCATCGAACAATGTCAATTTCTACTTGTAATTACCGATAAATTACAAACAATAGTTGCTTGACACAACTTTGATGTTATTCGCCCGATTCCAGTATTTCCGCTGGCTTTGCAACCTCTTCCGGCGTTTTGCAGCCTTCGACGCAGCAGCGGCCTGGCTGCTTGTTGCGGGAGGCATCACCAGACTCATCGGCCAAGACGCCCCGGTCCAGCAGGCGATCAACCAGTTCTTTACGGTCATTGATCGGATAATTCCGCCAGATTTCGCGCTTCATGGCTTCCGGGCTGCCGCCGCCGTGCAAGCTGATGACGGAATACCACCCAGCCTGGCCAGACGCTGTAAGGTCCTCTAGCAACCGCGCGACATCCATGCGACGGGCGTAGGGAATGGCTGGGTTTGCCGTCAGCGCCTTCGCTAGATCAGCGCCAGTTTCAGGGTTGTGATCCTCATCCGGCCCCGGCAGCGTGACGATCAGGCCGCCGGAGACCTCATGGGCGAGCTTATGCATGTCGTAGATTTGCGTCGCCATGAGCAGCTTACCAACATTGGCAAACACATCATCCGGCTGCGCCACGCCAGACGCATCAACCTTACCATAAACGGATGAGGCGACACCGCAGGCGTAGAAGCCTTCGACGATCTTGATGAGTTCCACCAAGCTATTGCGGATATGGCTGAATTTCTCCGCCGGAACGCCATTGGCCTCCGCCATCAGTACCCCAGCACCGATCAGCAGATCACCGAACCCAGCGCGCGCCGCGATGCAGGAATGGCGGTGATGTGTGGCATAGGCTGTAACAAGCGGGCCGGAATGCTCGAATTCGCCATCAAGGAAGACTTTGTCCCATGGCACGAACACATCATCGAACATCAACACGCCGGTAGATTGGCCGTAGCGTGCCGTGAACTTGGCCGCACTTTCACCGGGGCGGCCAGCAGGGCGCGCCGCGATGGTTAGGCCTTCAGCATCCAACGGCACAGCGCAGCAGACGGCATAATCCTTGTCGGCTGCCTGCATGGTGCGGCAGGGCATCACCAGGAATTCGTGCATATAGGGCGCGCCGGTAACGATGGCCTTGGTTCCCCGGAGCACAATTCCATCCGCACGGCGTTCGACAACGCGTACATATGCATCGGGGTTCGGTTGGGCGTGGGGATGGAGCGAGCGATCGCCCTTTCCGTCCGTCATCGCGACGCCCAGGGTCAAGTCCCGGTCCTGAACATCTTGCAGGTAGGCCTTAAAGCGGTCGTGGGATTCCCCACCCATTTCCGCCTGCATCGCGAATGTCATCTGCCAGATGGCGTTAAGAGCATCCTGCGTGAGGTAGCGCTGGGCACAGCCGACCTCCTGGCATATCAACCGCACCGCCTCTAGCTTGTACATAAGGTCCTGCGGCGTGCGGTTGATATGCAGCAGGCGGTTGACCGCCTTACCGCTCATCTCCTCCACCGGCAGCATGAGAACGCGCTTTTCGGGATCGAGCGCGAAGTCATAGGTGGCACCAATCGCATTGACGCCGGGTGCGAGCAGCGGTTCATCCGCCACACTCTCAATCCGAGTGCCATTAACGAAGACGCGCGGATTTAGCTGCCGGAGTGATTCCCGGTAGTCATCAGACGACATAAACATGAAAAAGCGCCCTTAGGTGGCGAGAGAGAGATTACGGGCGAGGTCCCAAACGTCTTCCGCTGTATCCATGGTCATAACGCTGTCATAGACCAATTCCGCCTTCCGCTGGCTGACGGCACGGGTAGCGTTTGACCAATATTTGCTTTCGATATCACCAGCGCTCAACGGGTTGGCATCAGATCCACGGTTCACAGCTTCGCGGTGTTCAATGGTGCGGCCATCCTTTAGGCGGGCTTCCAGTTTGCCGGAATAGTAACGCGGGAAGGCTGTATCCGGGTCTTCCTGCCAATCAACATTTGCAGCGACACGCAGCGCATCCGTGTCATTCAGTGCTTCAGGGTCTAGCTCATCCAGTGTGAAGTGGCCGCGTTTCAGCGTTGTGGCGACGATATAGGGGATGGAGAACTGGGCGTCATAGGCGTTCTGCGGACGGCGCTTCTGCTCCAGCGGCTCACATACAACGGCGGCCTGGGTTGGGTGAATGAAGGCGGTGACGCTTTCCACATTATCCATGGTCATGCCCTGGGATATCAGCGCCAAGGTGGCGTCTGCAAAGGAATGATTGAAATGGCAGGCGGGATAAGGCTTGAAGCCAACGTTCTCCAACTCCCATTCCTGGCCAAGACCCGCCGTGCACATACCAAGATCAGAGCCATGGCCTTCACCGAGATAGAGATTGAAGAGGCCGTATCGCCCTTCATAGGTCTCACTCGGTGCTTTGAAGCCTTCCTTGGCCAGCGCCACTGCCGTGATTGCGGAAGACGCAGCCCAGCCTGGGTGCATACGCTTGGTCCAAGCGCCATCGCTTAGGAATTCAAGCGTGCCGGAGGACTGGGAAAGTGCCACACCTTGGGCATCCTGCAACTGTTTTTCGGAGAGGTCTGCGAGTTTGCCGGCAGAGAGCGTTGCGCCGAATATGCCGACGAGACCCGTTGGGTGATATCCCCGCGCATGGAACGCGCCGTTCGCTGCTTGGGCGATCCGGGCAGATGTTTCAACGCCTAAGATATAGGCCGCCATGACTTCCGCACCCGTCGCATTGAACCGCAGCCCCTGGGCCAACGACGCTGCGATGGCGCTGGCGGAGGCATGGATAACGCCGTCGGTGTGTGTGTCGTCAAAGTCGAGACCGTGGATCAGCGTGCCGTTAAGTAGAGCTTGATCGCGCACAGGTAACGCCATGTCATAGCCGATGACGGGGTATTCGCCTTCGCCGCCAAGCCCACGAATGGCATTCGCGGCACGCTGGGCGAAATCGAACGTCGTAGATGCGAGCGCTATGCCAAAGCAATCCAGAATATGCAGCTTTGCCCGCTCAATCACCCGCTCCGGAGTGCTGGCAAGGCTGAATTCAGATGTGAATTTTGCGAGGCCGGCAGAGATCGTGCCCTCATATTCAAACGGCGTCAGCGCGCTAGCGCCCTTTTGTTGATTGGCGGACATAATGTTCATGGCGCTACTCCCGGCTGGTCGGATTCGACAGTGGCGGTTCCACAGTCAGTCTGAGGTGTGATTTCAGGTCATCACCAGTATAACGCCAGACGCACATAACATTAAAGACGATTGGCCAGCGCACATCACTTTGTTGCCTGCACCGACATCAAATCAATCATGACCGCGACCACCTTTGACAACATCATCGTCGGCTTCTGCGCTCATCCGATGATTCGTGATACTTCATTGGGAGAGACTGAACTAGGGTCATGCCTGACGGAACTTAGAACAAAAAAACCGCCCACTCCGAGGGAGAGGCGGAGTGGGCGGGTGCTTTCATCGCCTGGATGCAGGAGGGAGGAAACCGCATCCGGCGGGGTGATCATCGAATTGCTTTACCTGCACTCGACTTGAGAACAGTATCGCCAAATTTCGAAAAAATACTACAGAAACAATAGGTTCAAACTATTGAGAGGCTCCCCCCAGAAAATAGCGAGAAGGGCTTAACCCTCACCCTGCCGATCCCGCAATCGCCTCGGCTAAAGCCAGGGTCCGCCTTGCTTTTTCAACGATTGGATAATCCACGAAATAGCCCTCAATCTGGATGGAGGCTGATCCGGCTGCCTCCGCTGCATCAAACGCAGCCACCACTTTCTCCGCATAAGCAATTTCATCCACTGACGGGGTGAATACGTCGTGCGCGGGTACAATCTGCTTCGGGTGAATACAGAGCTTACCCTGGAAGCCCATATTGCGGACGGTCTCCGCTGAGGCTGCAAACGCGCCCTCCTCATTCAGGTGAATGAAGACCGTGTCGATTGGTGGTTCAAGCTCTGCCGCACGGCTTTCCATAACAAAGGCCGCCCGTGCGGTCGCCAATTCTGCTTCGCCCAGTGACCAACGGATGCCCATATCAAGCGTGAAATCACCGGCGCCATAGCTCAAGCGCTTAACGCGAGCGGATGCGCTTGCCAGTTCGCCCAATGCCTTCAGGCCCTTGCCCGTCTCAATGATTGGAATGAGATCGATTGCACCCGCCGCCATGCCCCGATCCCGCTCCAGCTGCGTAATCAACCAATCGACCGTCTTCAACTGATCAGCGGATTCAGCCTTCGGCAAGATGATCCCATCCACGCCCGGCTGCACAACAGCATGGATATCACCGTAGCAGAACTCGGTCTCCATCCCATTCACCCGGATATAGCCAAGGCATCGCCGGGGCTGCTGCATCGCCGCCAGCACGACAGCGCGGCTCGCCGGTTTCTCCGCAATGGCGACAGCGTCTTCCAGGTCCAGGATGACAGCGTCTGCGCCCGCATCGAATACTTTCTCGACTTTGCGCGGATGATTGCCAGGGGCGAATAGCATGGTGCGGAAGGGCATAATAAAGCCTCATTGGGTTTTGGAACAAATATTGAACATACGGTCGGCGCTCCCCATATCTAAAGGCCCCCAGCTGAAAAAGGAACCCTCCCATGCCTGCCGATACCTCACCCCCGCTTATGCGCCTGACAGCAGCAGAGTGCCGCTGGAACGGTCCAATACCGCCTGGCGCTCGTGCTTGGGCTATGCTCGCACCCAATTTCACTGACAGGCCATATGGCGACCTTGCCCAACGCCTGCGGACGGCAATGGCGGTCAGGCGTCATATGCTTCCGGGGCAGAAGTCAGCACTCCAGGATCAGCCGCTCGCCGCTGCCACCAGCCAATTGCTCCAGTGGCGCACCCAGGCCGTAGCAAAGCTTGCGGCCTCGCGCTGAGCGCCGTAGCTTCAAGAATAGACACACAGGCATCTTGGGAGACGCAGAATGGCAGAGCCGCTGAACTGGATTGACGGCGCATGGGTCCCTGGCAATCCCCCGATCATCGGGCCAGTAACCAACGCCGCCTGGATGGCGACAGTTGTCTTTGACGGTGCCCGCGCCTTCAACGGCTTGGCCCCGGATTTGGACCTGCATTGCCAGCGTTGCGTCGAGTCCGCCCACGCCCTTGGCCTGGAGCCACCTGTCGACGCTGCTGAAATTATGCGCATCGCCGTAGAAGGCATTCAGCAATTTCCGAAAGAGACGGAGCTTTACGTCCGCCCTATGTTTTACGGCGACGAAGGTTGGCTAATGCCAAGCACGACGAAGTTCGTACTAACATTGCTCGACCATCCGATGAAACCACCTGCGAGCAGCTTCAAAGTGTGCCGCACAACCCGCACTCGACCAACACCAATGGCGGCACCGACTAATGCCAAAGCATCCTGCCTATACCCGAATGTCCATCGCATGATGCGTGAAGCGCAAGGCCGCGGGTTTGATGCCGCCGTGGTGGGTGATGCAAATGGCAATGTCGCTGAACTCTCAACATCAAACATCTTCATTGTGAAAGATGGCCGGGTCGCGACGCCCGTTACCAACGGCGCTTTCCTCAACGGTATCACTCGCCAGCGCACCATTGCCCTGTTCCGCGAAAACGGCGTGCCGCTGGATGAGCGCACCATCACCTTTGACGAATTAGATACGGCGGACGAAATCTTCGGCACCGGCAACGCCAACAAAATCCAGCCGATCACGCAATATGAAGACCGCATGCTTCAACCCGGCCCAATGGCCGCCAAGGCACGCGCACTTTACATGGCCTTTGCCGAAACAAACGGAGCGCTCGCCAATTTCGCTTGAAGCTGAGCGGGGCCAATCATTCTCTGACTGGCTTAGGGTTTAGCTTCATCATCATCTGACGGCTTGGCGCGCGCATCTCTGGGCAGTAAATCGTCAATGCTTTGAACATCGACGGCCAAGTGATTGGCTTTGGATAGCTCTTCCCGAAGCAGGTCAGCATGCTGTTTGACGGTCTCTCGCGCCGCCTCATTGCCTGACAGGTACATCCGGGTCAGCGCCCGCGCGATGGCTTGGGCCACAAGCACATTGTTTGCGGACGCCCGTCGCAGTGGATGAAACGCCCGCGCCGTCAATTGATCAAATGCGAGACCGGGGACGATGAGGCGAGGATCGCCCGCCTCATCACATCGACCTGTCGGTGCTGCTTCCAACCCAGCGACGTCACTGAGAGCGGCAGAGAGGCTGTCTGCTGCAGCAATTGCCGTATAAGCGTCATTGACCCCAGGCGACAGCGCCCTCAACGCAATCTCGACCAGCAAATCAATCGAGAATTCAATCTCCCGCTCAGCCGATCGGGCGGAATCTATGGCAAGCAGATCAAGCAGCTTCTCCTCTGTCTCTTCATCGACAGACTTAGACACTGTGGCGATCACGTCGCCTTCCAGCACAAATTCCCCCGGCGCCACCGTAAGCTTAACCACAACGCCAGCAGCTGCGGCGACAGTAATCAGCTGCACTTCATCACACTGGCCAACATATCCGCCACGCGGCGCTTTTAGATCAGCATCGAAACTATCTACGGAAAGCTTCTCGTCCAGCTTCTGATAGGACTCACGGTGAGCCTCCAACGCAGCTGTTAGGCGTTTGGCGATCTGCGCGATTTCGTCATCGATCATGACGCTGGTGGAAACATGACGGACGAAGTAAATCAGTTGCAAAACAGAAACTAACGCCAGAACGCCAGCGCCCAATGTCGCAAAGGTCGGCGCGAAGCCAGGCTCGATAAACGCCATCACCCCAAGGCAATACAAAAAGGTTCCGCCGAAGATCCCAGCAGTCACCTGATTGACCGGCTCTGATGTGAACCGCTTCAGCAAACGCGGCCCGATATTGCCCGCCGCTAACGTGAATACGACCAGCACCAATGAGTATGTGAGAGAAAGCGCCGTGATAGCACCGCCCGCGACGACCGCCAGTACATTCCGCGCGGTATCCGGATCAAAGGAGAAACCAAGGATCGCATAGGGATTATCTAAATAGCCGCGCTCCAGCAGCGCCAATATTGGTGCCATTGCCCAAAGCGCAAATGCAATTCCGGCTGGCAGCGTTAGCAGCATCACCAGCGGCGTGCGCAATTGCCGTGCAAGCCAGCTTTCGCGGAAACTGAAGGCCATGGCGGCTATATTGCTCCTTGGGACGGCGCGAGCACCTGCAACGCGCCTTTATGAATTTCGAGATTGACCACATCCTCAATCAGCACGAGCTCTCCGTCTAGCAATGCATGATCGCGCCGTCGGTTTCTGGCGAAGCTAATTGTGACTTTTTCCGCCGTACGCGCTCTAAGGTCAGGATTCTCCCGCCATTTTCCAACCAATAGGTCACTGGAAAGACGTGCACTTTGAAACGGCTTCAGAACACCTGTTCGATATACGCCCAAAACACCTGCATCCAACTTATCTGGATAGGGCATATGCCCAACGCCATATTCATTGTTGGCAATTTCTAAGACCGAAAAGCGGCCAGATTGGCTGTCACCGTCACAGGTTATCTCAGCCGAGAAGGCTATGCGTCGGCGAAGAATGCTCAGACAGGCTTTCAAGCTTGCCCATATCTTCCCGAGCTTTGAGCTGTACTCGTAAACCTTGCGGTTCTTGACCACCTTGGCCTGCAATCCCACAGAATATTGATGCACGAAAGCACGCCCATTCATTGTGCCTATATCCACAGCTCGGAGCGATGACTGAGCAAGCGCAAACGCCGCCTGATCGAGCTGAAGCGGCAGTCCGAGCGCGCGGGCGAACAGGTTCATTGTTCCAGCAGGAAGCACACCCAGCGCCTTACCACTCCGAAATGCTGAACCTGCAGCCGCTGAGACTGTGCCATCGCCGCCACCGGCAACGATCACATCAATGGTAGGATCATTCTCCGCAGCTTCCAGCGTATCAAGCAGCGCAGCGCCTGGAATGACTTGAATGTTAATCTCGTGGCCAGCGCCTTCAAACGCATCGCGCAAAACGGCCGAGAACCGATCAAGGTCCTCAGTTTTCAGCGTGCCGCCATCTTTGTTGAGGATCGCCGCGATGCGCATGGATTTATCCTGTCAGCAGGCCGCAATACGGCCCGATCACTAGAGCGGATTTGGATTTGATTGAATCGTTTGGGATTCCCTTGGTAGGGAATATGTGATTCACGATGTTTGCTGGCAAAGGAGGCCAGCTTACATGGCGAATGCTCTTTCTCTTGATCTGCGTTGTCGCGTTGTCGCGGC
>CALLKY010000138.1 GCA_938083135.1 uncultured Alphaproteobacteria bacterium
ATCGGGTCATTTCGCCAACTAGAACGCCTCGCTGGCTAGGAGCTGATCGCGCTGCGATGCGGGGCATCGCGAGCGGGCGGCGACAACGTCCGGCGAGGCGTTCTAGTTGGCGAAATGACCCGATCTGAGCCGAATATGCTCTTAGCGCCTTAAGTTTCGTGAGGGACTATAGGCGCTTGGTTTCTGACAGGTGGTTTGATCATCAAGAATAGAACCATCAAGAGTCCGATCACTGGCACCGCAACGACGAAGCACCAGGATTTGGGGATGCCTGCGTCCCGGCCACGTTGCACACTTTTCTGCGCCAGCAGGAAGAACAGAAATAGGCCCGCTAAGAACAATGCCATCGAGACAACTGGCCCCAAACCTTGCTTCCCGGCCATATTGCTCAACACATTGGCGATGACAGCGACAACGAACCAACCAATATAATGTGTACGGCCAAGCCGCTTGCCGGAATTCTCTAAAGCGACGCCAAGGAACGGCGCTGCGACTACCAACGACAAGACTAGAATTTGCCCTGTTTCAAGGCCACCCATCCCGAATCTCCATAAATTTGCTTACTGCCTGCAAGATAGACGCAATTTGATCGAAAATCCTGGCATTTGGTTTAAGCCGTCATTAGACGCGCCATGCCTAGTCTCCAAGGACATTGAGGCAAGTAGCCTCGGTTCGGAGAACGCTTATGTCAGCCCCACGCCGTCAATCCTATCAGTTCATGACTCCAGGTTCAGAACCATCCGGCATGGACGCCGTCGCGACAGAACGTGCGCGTGCAGCAATCGAAAAGCTGAAAATGTCCTACCTAACCGAATGGGCACCAGCAACCATTGATGAGCTAGACCGCCGCCTGCAACTGGCCCGCTCCGTCCCATCAACAGCGCCAGAGCATCTGGAGGCGGCATTCCGCCTTGCGCACGATATGAAAGGCCAAGGGGCCACATTTGGCTACTCCCTCATCTCAGACATTGGCGGATCGCTCTGCGCTATGACGCACGAGCGGGTCGAAGCGACTAACGGCGATTTCTGCGCCATGCTGGCCCATGTGGAAGCTGCACGCGCAGTCTTGAACCATCGCTTGGATGATCCAGACGACCCAACAGCCATTGCGATCATGGCCAAGCTGAAATCCAGCGTCATGGGCTACCTGCACTGATCGCACTCTTCCATCGGAGACAGGCTTCACTGCGAGATAAAATCGTATAGCCTACCGGCTTACCGCCAATCCGGCGGTCGGACGGTAGCATGCAAGACGACGCCCAATCGCCATCCTGGCGCCCCCCATCCCTTGATGCCCTGCTGCGCTCTGCCAGCGGGGCTGACCTTGTGGCAATCTTTGGTCGGCAGGCCTCCGCTGCTTGTCTGCGGGATGCTATTCAGGCAGCTAGAACGGCTGGCGGATCTGATGATGCGGCACTGCTCGGCGACGCCGCCCTCTGCCTTGCCAAACGCCGTGCGCTCTCCATTAAGCCAGTCTTCAATCTGACGGGCGCTGTCCTGCACACCAATCTTGGCCGTGCTCCCTTGGCGGACACCGCCATCAGTGCGATGCAACAAGCTTCCGGCTTCGTTAACTTGGAATACGATCTGGCCAAAGGCCGGCGTGGCGAGCGGGATAGCCACATCACTGAATGGCTGACAACGCTGACAGGTGCCGAAGCTGGCCTGGTTGTTAACAACAATGCCGCCGCAGTCATGGCTGTGCTGAACACGCTTTCCCGCGGCAAAGAGGCAATTATCTCACGGGGTGAGCTGGTGGAGATCGGTGGTGCATTCCGTATGCCAGAGGTGATGGTCCGCGCTGGCGTCAAACTCCGCGAAGTTGGTGCTACAAACCGCACGCACCTCAAAGACTATGAAGACGCGATCACCGACAAAACCGCGATGATCGTCCGCGTTCGACCCAGCAATTACGCAATCACGGGCTTTACATCCAGCGTGCCAGAGAAAGAACTGGCAGCCCTAGCAAAAGCCAATGATGTTATTTTTTATGACGAGCTTGGTGCCGGTGCATTGGTTGATTTCAGGCAATGGGGCCTGCCCTATGAGCGCACGGTGCAGGAAGCGCTAAGCGACGGTGCCGATATCGTCAGCTTCTCTGGCGACAAGCTTCTGGGCGGTCCGCAGGCAGGCATGATCGTTGGCCGTGCTGACCTCATCAAACGGGTTGCTAAAAATCCGCTGAAACGCGCCCTCCGTCTCGACAAAGCCACCTTGGCGGCACTGGCCGCGACCCTTCAGCTTTATGATGATCCGGATAGTGTAGCGGAACAGCTGCCAAGCATCCGCCTTCTGGCCCGGAAGGTCGACGATATCCGCCAAACTGCCAACCGCATGGCGGACGCTTTACGGCCATTAGTTGCGCAATGGGCCGTCCAAGTGGAAGGTTGCGCCAGCCAGATTGGCTCCGGCGCGCTGCCTGTTGATATGCTGCCAAGCGCCGCCGTTACGATGACCGTGCCGGAGGCCATAATGCGCGGCCGTGGGCGAAGGCTCGACCGGCTGGCTGCAGCATTCCGCGCCCTGCCCCAGCCTGTGATCGGCAGAATCGCTGAGGATAGGTTCTGGCTAGACTGTCGCTGCCTTGAGGATGAAGCCGGATTTATCGCGCAGCTAGGGGAGTTGCAGGTTCCATGATTATCGCCACGGCTGGCCATATCGATCACGGCAAAACCAGCTTGGTCCGCGCACTTTCCGGCGTCGACGCTGACCGCCTGCCCGAAGAAAAACGCCGGGGCATGACCATCGACCTTGGCTTTGCTTATATCGACACGCCCCAAGGTGGGCGCATCGGCTTTGTCGATGTGCCGGGCCACGAAAAATTCGTGCGCACGATGCTGGCCGGTGTGGCCGGTGTTGATTTCGCATTGCTCGTCGTTGCGGCAGACGATGGTGTTATGCCGCAAACCCGCGAGCATCTGGCCATTTTAGATCTACTGGAAGCCCCTGCTGGTGCTGTCGCGATCACCAAAACGGATATGGTCGAACCTGACCGGTTGGCCGATGTCGAAGCCGAAATCCGCCTGCTTCTGGAGGATGGGCCGTTAGCCGATGTGCCAATGTTCCCGCTCTCCAGCATCACGGGCGACGGCGTCGATGCGCTCCGCCAGCGTTTATTCCGTGCGGCGCGGGAGATGGCGCGGCCTGCAGCGCAGGGACGGTTCCGGCTCGCTGTAGATCGGTCCTTCCAACTGCGAGGTGCCGGGCTAGTCGTTACCGGAACGGCTTATGCAGGCAAGATCAAAGCAGGCGACCGGGTGATTGTAGCGCCCGGCGGTAAGGAAGCCCGAATTCGCGGCATGCATGCCCAGAACCAAGAATCCCACGCTGGACGGGACGGTGAACGGCTGGCGATTAATCTAGCCGGGATTGACGCCGATGATATTTCCCGCGGTGATTGGCTGATTGAGCAAGATGGCATTGGTGCCGTCAGTAAGCTCGACGTGCTTGTTCGCGCGGCACCAGAAGCACTTGATGGCAAAGGCTTGAAAGACGGCCAAGTGGTCCATCTGCACCATGGTGCCAGCGATATTCCCGCCCGCATCCTCCTACTGGAGAGCCGCCGCCTGGCACCCGGCGAGCAAGGCTATGGCCGCATTACCTTGGACCGCCCAACATCTGCCGCAGCATTCGACCGCTTCGTGCTGCGCGATCACCAGGGCCAGGCAACGCTGGCGGGTGGACGTATCCTGGACCCAGACCCACCCGGCCGCCGCTGGCGTCAACGCGGGCGCTTTGAAGCGCTGAACCATGCGGAGCCTGCAGCGGCACTGGCCGCGCTGTTGGCTGATCAGCCTGTCGTACCCTGGGCCGCATTCGCCCGCGCCCGTAACCTGAGTGATGCTGAACGGGCGAACGTGCTGCGGGCAACAGACCATGTCCAGATGGGCGAAGGCAGCAGTGCCATCCTATCTGCACCCACCCGCGTTGAAGCCCTGGAAGCCGCTATCCTTAGCGCACTGGAGACTTGGCACCAGGAACACAAGCAGGAACCGGGGGCTGCACCCGTAGCGCTCCGCAAGCTCTTGGGCGACACGTTGCCACCTGTGCCTTTGTTCGAATGCGTTGCGCAGCGCATGCAGGACGCCCAGAAGCTCATCCGCGCGAGCGGTCGTCTGGCATTGCCTGGACACAGCGTGCGGTTTTCCGATCAGGAAGAGCGCATCTGGCGGAAGGTTGAGCCGCTGCTAGAGGAAGGCGGCCTCCGCCCGCCACGGGTCCGCGAGTTGGCGGATGAAATATCCATCGACCACAAACTGATCGAGACCTTGCTGAAACGCGCTGCCCGTATGGGCCTGCTCGCAGAGGTATCCGCCAACAGGTTCTTTCCGCCTACCGCAATCGACGGATTAACGGAACTTGCGCGAACGCTAACAGCGGAGAATCCGGATGAAGGCTTCACAGCCAAGGATTTCCGCGATCGTTCCGGCATTGGCCGCAATGTCACAATTGAGGTGCTGGAATATATGGACAAAGCGGGCCTGACTCGCCGCAAAGGCGATTTCCGAGAGGCCGTTCAAGCAGGCGGCTGATTATCAGCCCCGCCGCTCCAATCGCCATTCTGATCCTTCGAATGTCCAGTAGGCCATAGATTGGCCCATCTCACGCCAAGCAAGCCATCGGGTACGGCCAATGTCCCGCTGGACAGGGTCGCGCGCATCGAACACTCGCCAGCGGCTTGTATAGCGATTCCAATCCGCTGGTTCGGCATCATCGACGCTGACGATCATATCCGCTGGGAACACATCCGGCGGCGGCTCTTCGTGATGCACCCAGATCGGGTGGTCCCCAGGCGCGCCGTCATTGGCACCGCCATGGGGCAAGAAGCTGGCCTGATCGAACGTCCATAAGCCAGCATTTAGCGCTTCCGCCCGCACAGGATCGGCGCACAGCACCAGGACTTTCGTCCCAGTGCCATCCAACCCCTGTAAGCGATAGCCAAGCGCACGGTCGAACCCAGCACCATCAACATTCAGGAAGTCGATCCAAGCCGCTTCAGGCTCAGCGTTATCGTCTTGCTCCGCCACGGTGCGACCTAACCTTCGAAGCGGTCAGCGACAAGGCGGTCGAGCAGGCGAACACCAAAACCGACACCGCCCTTGGGCACAGTCGGCTTTGCTTTCGTCGTCCATGCGACACCCGCGATATCCAAATGCGCCCAAGGTGTTTTATCCATGACGAAGCGCTTCAAGAACTGCGCCGCCGTGACGCTACCGCCTTCGCGCCCACCAACATTCTTCATATCGGCAATGTTGGAAGCGATCTGCTTGTCGTAATCGTCGCCGAGCGGCATCCGCCACAGCGTCTCACCCGTCGCTTCGCCAGCCGCCTGCAGATCATTCGCCAGCGCATCATCATTGGCATACATGCCGCCATGTACTCCACCGAGCGCTACAACAATGGCCCCTGTCAGGGTCGCCAGATCAATCACAGCAGAAGGCTTGAAGGTCTTCTGCGTGTACCAAAGCGCATCAGCCAGCACGAGCCGACCTTCCGCATCCGTATTAATGACCTCAATGGTCTGACCAGACATAGACGTCACCACATCGCCTGGCCGCTGAGCGCGGTCTGACGGCATGTTTTCGACCAAACCAACGACGCCAACGACATCCGCTTTCGCTTTCCGGCCAGCAATGGCTTTCATTGCACCGACAACTGCGGCCGCACCGCCCATGTCATATTTCATGTCTTCCATGCCGCCCGCAGGCTTGATGGAAATGCCGCCCGTATCAAACGTGACACCCTTGCCGACAAGCGCCAGCGGCCCTGGACCACGCTTCTTGCCACGCCAGCGCATTGTGACCAGCTTGCCCGGCCTTGCGCTACCCATGGCAACGCCTAGCAGTGATCCCATACCAAGCTTGCGCATCTGCTCCGTATCCAGAACATCCACTTCAACGCCGAGCTTGATCAGTTCTTCGCAACGTTTGGCGAAGCTTTCGGGGTAGAGAACGTTCGGCGGCTCTTCCAACAGATCGCGGGCCATGAAGACGCCGTCTGCGATTCTATCCAGCTTGCCGAATTGTTTGCGGGCATTCGCATGGGCCGGTGTCAGAATTCGAACGCCTGCGAGCGTCGGCGCTTCGGCGTCCGGCCCCTTGGTGCGGTACTTTGAGAATCGATAGGCGGCGAGCTGTATGCCGAATGCGATTTCAGCCGCCAAAGCGTCATCGCCGAGAGCTGGTTTTCCAGGTGCTGCACAAGCGACAGAGACTTGCTTTAAGCCGCCGCTGGAAAGCTTTGAATAAATCGCACCGCCCATATCCTGCGCGGCCCGGGCATCAAACTTAGCTGGATCACCGATGCTGACCGCAAGCAGACGCTCATAGGAGACCTTGGATGGTGTCGGGACATCCACTATCTCCCGCACTTTTCCCTTCAGACCAAGCGATGTTGCGGCACGTGTGATGGCACCGCCCAAGGCCTTATCGGCCTCCTTTGCCGGCGCGCTCATAGCGCCGCCCTCACCTGTCAGAACAACATATGCGCCAGATTTCGGGGCACCTAAATCGGCAAACGCGATCCGCATGAAGTCTCTCCTGATTAAGATATGCTGCAGTCTTCGCGCCCCAGCGGCCAAAGGTCAACGGGTTTGACGTTGCAGGATAGGCCGCACGACCGCTACAAAGGCTTTCGAATGGTCGCTTTACCGCGCCTGGACAGACCGCCGCTGAGGCCGAAACGATGTTGACGCTGCTTCGAATTCTCCGCATGCCCGTTCTGGCAATGCTCACATTGCTGATTGCACTGCCGCTCCACGCGAGCGCCCAGCAGCTTGTCGGCAGAATTGTTGCCTCCGTGAACGATGATGCAATTACGGATTTTGACATTGATGGTCGGATTCGATTGATCGCTGCCTCCGCGAATGCGCCGGTGAATGCTGAGGCGCAACAACGGTATGGCAGGATCGCGCTTCGCGAATTGATTGATGATCGATTGAAGGCGCAAGAAGCGAAGCGGCTTGGCATAGCTGCAAGTGACAAAGAGGTCGGTGCCGCAATCCAATCCATCGAGCGCAACAACAAGATGGAACCGGGCGGTTTGATGAAGGAGCTGACTCAAAAGAGCGTTCCTATCGGCGCACTCATTGACCAAGTGAAAGCCTCCATCCTGTGGCGAAAGGTTTTGCGGCGCCGCGTCCTACCCCAAGTTCGGGTCGCAACAAATGAAGTTGACGATGCCCTGAACCGCATCCGCGAAGCTGGTGGCGGGTTCGTCGCTCGTGTCGCTGAAATCGTCTTGCCCGCTGGAACACCAGAAGATCGGCGCGAAGCCAATGCACGTGCAGCCGAAATTCGGACCCAGTTGGCCGCAGGTGCCAAATTCCCAGAACTTGCCCGGCGATATTCACGGTCCCCGACAGCTGCTGTGGGCGGCGATATGGGCGAAGTGCAATCTGGCCAATTGCCACCAGAGTTGGACGAAGCCTTAGCCGCACTCCAACCCGGGCAAGTCAGCGAACCGATTTATGCCGATGGTGCGATCCATATTCTGCTGCTGGTCGGGCGCCAGGGGGTTGAGGCTGGCGATAGTCGTGACGCCGTAATCACACTCGCCCGCCTATTCCTTCCAGTCAGTAGCGATGGCGATGCTGAGGCGCTAGCAGCCCAAGCGAAGGCCGCTGTATCTGGCCTAGATAGTTGCGACGCGTTTGAAGCGGCAGCAAGACGCATTGGGCCGCCACAGCCACCGCGCATCGTCGATGCTCGGATTGGCGACATGCCGGAAGAAATTCGCGACACGATCAACGACCTCAAGGCCGGTGAACAGTCGGACGTAATAGAATTATCGAGCGGCGTCGCGATTTTCATGCTGTGCCGGCGTGCAGAATCAGGCGACAGCCTGCCAACCGCCTCAAGGATCGCGGAAGCCCTGCAGCGTCAGCGGGCGGAGCGCCGGGCTGATCGGTATCTGCGGGACCTGCGCCGCCTCGCTTTCATTGATATCCGTGGCTAAGGACGCTCGTTCAATGCCTCTCCCTCTCGCCGTCACCATGGGCGACCCTGCCGGTATTGGCGGGGAGCTGACCCTCGCCGCATGGCAAGCGCGCCGCCGGGCTGGGCAGCCCTTCATTGTGATTGATGACCCGGCGCGCCTTGCTGGCCTAGCCAAACGCCTTGGCATCGACGTGCCTATTCGTGAAACCACACCAGAAGGCGCCTCCAGTTCTTTCGCTGACGCACTGCCCGTATTGCCACTTGATCCCCTTGGCGCTGTGACGCCCGGCAAATCGTCACTCAAGCATGCAGCGGCCGCTATTGAGGCGATCCGATTGGCAGTAGAACTCTCCCTAGCGGGTCGTGTGGGTGGGCTCGTGACCAATCCCGTCTACAAGAAAAGCCTCTACGATCACGGCTTTGCATATCCGGGCCAGACAGAATATGTCGGCGCGCTCAGCGACCCGAAAGCACATCCGATTATGTTGCTGGCGAGCCCTAGCCTGAAAGTCGTCCCGCTGACGACGCACCTACCACTCCGGGCTGCTATCGACGCTGTAACGACAGGCGCAATCATCACGCTGGGCAAGCTGATGGCGACGGCGCTAGCCCAGGATTTTGGCCATGATCCCGTTCGTCTCGCCATTGCCGGGCTAAACCCGCATGCAGGTGAAGAAGGCAAAATGGGAACAGAGGATGAGGCGATTATCCGTCCAGCCGTCGATGCGTTGAAGGCGGCAGGCGTGCACGCCGTCGGCCCACTCAGCCCCGATTCCATGTTTCATGAAGAAGCGCGCATCCATTATGACGCTGCTCTCTGTATGTATCATGATCAAGCACTTATCCCGCTGAAAACTCTGGATTTCCGCTCCGGGGTCAATGCCACGCTTGGCCTGCCGGTTGTGCGCACATCGCCAGACCATGGCACCGCGTTCGATATCGCTGGACAGGGTAAGGCAGATATCTCCAGCTTCTTGGCGGCACTGGATATGGCGGCTGCAATTGCGGCAAGGCGACAGGCTGGGCGCTGACAGGGTATGGCGCTCGACACGCTGCCACCGCTACGCGACGTTATTCGCACCCATGACCTTGCGGCAGACAAGCGCTTCGGCCAACACTTCCTGACGGACCCCAATATTCTTGCCCGGATCGCTGCAGCGCCTGGAAACTTGGCGGGCCGCACTGTCATTGAAATTGGCCCTGGCCCTGGCGGACTGACGCGGGCTTTGCTTGAAGCAGGTGCCGAACGCTTGATCGCGGTGGAGATTGATCCGCGCTGCGTGGCAGTCATTGGCGAGCTCAGCGATGCTGTCGCAGGCAGAATTGAACTTGTGGAAGCTGACGCATTGACGCTGAACATCAACCAGCTTGGAACAGCACCACGCCAGATTGTTGCCAACCTGCCCTACAATGTTGCGACGCCGCTGCTCATCGGCTGGCTGAAGGCCATTGCTGAGGATGCGACCGCTATTGAGGGCATGACGCTAATGTTCCAGCGCGAGGTCGCGGACCGCCTGGTCGCGAAGCCAGGTGCGAAGACCTATGGCCGTCTCTCCGTGATGACCCAATGGCTGACCCGTCCACAGAAGCTGTTCGACCTACCGGGCGGTGCGTTCACACCGCCGCCAAAGGTCGTCTCCTCAGTCGTCCGCCTCGCACCCAGTGATGCAGCGCCGGGCCTTGAAGCATTCACAGCCATGGAACGGGTCGTGGCCGCAGCTTTTGGCCAGCGGCGCAAGATGCTGCGGCAATCGCTGAAGGCGCTTGGCTGCCCGCCAGAGTCGATCTTGGACCCGGCTGGCATCGACGGTGCAAGACGTGCGGAGACACTGGAAATCGCCGAGTTCATCCGGCTGGCGGAGGCATGGCAGCGTGACAGCTAGGGCGCTGATGATCCAGGGCGTTGGGTCAGACGTTGGCAAGTCCATGCTCGTCGCGGGATTGGCGCGAGCCTATACCCGCTGCGGCCTGAAAGTGCGGCCGTTCAAGTCCCAAAACATGTCCAACAACGCCGCCGCCACAGCAGAAGGTGGGGAGATCGGGCGGGCGCAGGCGCTACAGGCGCGCGCTGCAGGGCTCAAACCCCATGTCGATATGAACCCCGTGCTGCTAAAGCCAGATGGCGAGCGCACCAGCCAGATCGTTGTATCAGGCAAAGTATGGGGCCGGACATCTGCGCAGGAATACCCGGCCATCAAGCCGAAGCTATTGCCACTGGCACTGGCCGCCTTTGCCCGGAATGCCGAGGGCGCGGACCTTGTGCTGGTTGAGGGCGCTGGCGGTGCGGCAGAAGTCAATCTGCGTGACGGTGATATCGCCAATATGGGCTTCGCGGAGGCGGCAAACCTGCCTGTTATCCTAGTTGGTGATATCGAACGGGGCGGTGTGATCGCCGGGATCGTCGGCAGTTGGGTGTTGCTGGATGATGCCGACAGGAGCCGCCTCAAAGGCTATATCGTCAATAAGTTCCGAGGCGATCCAGCGCTTTTCGATCCCGCGATTGATGAAATTGGCCTGCGCACAGGCATGCCCTGCAACGGCGTTGTCCCATGGTTCGCCGACGCTTCTCGCCTGCCCGCCGAAGATTCAATGGCGCTAGCTGGCATGACCAGCAAGGGCACGGGTGCCCTTAAAATCGCCGTTCCAGTCTTGCCCCGGATTGCAAACTTCGATGACTTAGACCCGTTACGCGCCGAGCCAGATGTCTCTGTCCAGATGGTTCGTCAGGGTGAGGCTTTGCCGGGGAACGCTGACGTCATCCTGCTGCCCGGTTCCAAAGCAACATTGCATGATCTTTCGGCATTGAAGGCTGCGGGATGGGATATCGATATCCAGGCCCATGTCCGGCGGGGCGGCAGGGTGCTTGGCCTTTGCGCCGGGTATCAAATACTGGGGAAGCAGATCAGCGATCCGCACGGTGTTGAGGGTGGCGGCAGCGCTGAAGGGCTCGGGCTGCTAGATGTGTCTACGGTTTTGGCACCCGCAAAGACGCTCGGCCTGCAGGAAGGCTTTGCGCTTGGAGAGGCCGTCCACGGATATGAAATGCATATGGGCCGCACAATCGGGCCGGATGCGGAACGCCCCTTCGTGACATTTGCCAATGGCGACACTGACGGGGCAAATGACGTGACTGGCAAGATCGCCGGGACCTATCTGCATGGGCTGTTCGCGGCTGATAGGTTCCGCAGCGCTTTCCTGGCACGCCTGGGGGCAACAAGCACAGCAAACTACGATGCGGAGGTGGATCAGGTTCTGAACGCGCTCGCAGACCACCTGGAAGCACATTTGGACTTGGATGCACTGCTTACCGTCGCTCAGCCATGCTCTGCGAGCACCTGACCGGCAAGGTAGAGCGAGCCTGCGATCAGGATTGGCGCGGTGCCACCCTCTGCCGCGATAGCCTCTACAGCGACCTCTAAGGACCCATGCGGTGTGGCCACGAGGCCAGCAGCGCGCGCGAATGCAGCCAGGTCTTCAGCTGGGAGTGCGGAAATCCCAGGTCCTTGTATAACATCGACCCGATCAGCAATCGGCTTAAGGTTCTGGAAGAAGGCAGTGTTGTCCTTCGTTGCCAGCATCCCGACGATCAGCCTTGGTGGCTCTGGCCAGTCCGCCAAAGTGTCCGCTAAGGCAGTAGCAGCAGCGGCATTGTGGCCACCATCAAGCCATAATGCGCGTGGATGCAGCCGATCAACGAGCGGCCCTCGGCGGAGAGGCTGTAAACGACCTGGCCAAGACACAGTCCGCATCGCTGCTTCAGCAATCTCTTGTGTCAATTCGAATCCATCCAGGCGCTTCAACACAGCCAGTGCTGTGCCTGCATTGCCGATCTGCCAATTTCCAGCAAGAGCAGGCAGCGGCAGTGCAAAATCTAGGCTTCCGTCAACATACCGGAACCCGCCATCAGTTCGTTCTGTCCGCCAATCATCGCCACACACAGCCAAGGGGGCGCCAACGTCATCTGCGACATCTGCAATTGCCTGCATAGCCTCTGGCGTTTGAGCTGCGATGACACCAAGCCTGCCTGGTTTCAGAATACCGGCCTTTTCCCACGCGATTTTAGCGACATCCCGGCCCAAAAAATCGACGTGATCCAGGCTGACAGGCGTAATCGCGGTCATGGCGGGTGCCGGGAACACATTCGTCGCATCAAACCGGCCACCAAGGCCAACTTCAACCAAGGTTGCGTCCGCCGGGTTCTCCGCGAATGCCTGCAGTGCGGCGACTGTCGTGATTTCAAAGAGCGTTATCGGATCATCACCATTGGCTTGCTCACACCGTTCAAGCACATCCAACAGGCGATGTTCGGCAATCGGACCGTCCGCAAGGCGCACCCGTTCCGTATAGTTCACCAGATGGGGTGAGGTATGTGTGTTTACGCGAAGCCCAGCCGCCTCCAGCCCAGCGCGAATGAACGCAACTGTGGACCCTTTGCCATTGGTCCCGGCCACATGGATTACCTTGGGCAAGGTGAGATGGGGATCGCCGAGCCGTTGTAACAGCTTGAGAACGCGGTCCAGTTTCAGATCAATCAGCTTTGGATGCAGGGCTGAAAGACGCTCCATAACACCGGAGTCTGCCAGCGAGTCCGCCTTGATATCCGCCATTAGCGGGGGTCTTCGTCCGCCTTTTTCGCGGCCTCTGGGTCCACTTCGGAATACTTAGCCTCAACGAACACGCCATCTTCTAAGGATGTTACTTCGGTATCTGTCGGTGGTGGCGCTTCACCCTGCTCTTCAGCGGCAATAACGGCTTCAACAGGCAGCGGCGCTATCACTAATTCCTGGACAGGCTCGTCTTCCACCTCGGTTTGCAGCAGCAGGTTTAGAACCCGTCCTACAGTGGCTTTCAGCTCATCACGGGGCGAGACGATGTCGAGCATGCCGTGATCGAGCAAATATTCCGCACGCTGGAAACCATCGGGCAACGTCTGGCCGATGGTTTCCTTGATCACCCGTTGGCCGGCGAAGCCAATGGCCGCTGCCGGCTCAGCAATTGCAACGTCCCCCAACATGGCGAAACTGGCGGATACCCCACCCGTCGTTGGGTCCGTTAGCACGGTGATGTAAGGCAGGCCTGCGTCTTTCAGCAGGCCCAGTGCGGCGACGGTGCGTGGCATCTGCATGAGGGATAAAATCCCCTCCTGCATACGGGCACCACCTGATGCTGTGACAGCAACAAAGCCTGCTTTGTTCTCAACGGCTTTCTGTACAGCGGCAAGGAATCCAGCGCCCACAGCGGCCCCCATTGAGCCGCCCATGAATGAGAAGTCGAGGACGGCGACAACCGCCGGAGCGCCTTCAATCGTACCGGATGCAGCTTTAAGCGCATCCCCAGCACCATTCTTATTATGGGCATCCTTCAGGCGATCAGTGTAGCGCTTCTGGTCCCGGAATTTCAGCGGGTCAAGCGCCACTTCAGGCATGATCATGTCTTCGCGGCTGCCGTCGTCTAGTAGCAGCTTGAAACGCTGCTCGGCACCGATCCGCATGTGATTGCCGCAATTGGGACAGACCATCATTGCCTGTTCCAGGTCGCGATGGAAAATCATCTGGGCGCAGTCGTCACATTGGCGCCACAGGTCCTGCGGGCTTGGCGCACGGCGGACAAGCTGTTGGATGCGCGGGCGAACGTAGTTATCGAGCCAACTCATGGGACGGTGTGTCTTCCTATGTTAGCGCGCCGATCAATTGGCGTTACGGGCACCAGCAGCCAATTGCTGAACGAACCCCAATACGTCTTCAACCAAATCAGGCTTGGCTTGACCCTGATCATCCAAATTCGCCGTGACACGTTCGACAATCGCAGATCCCACCACCGCAGCATCCGCCACTTGGGAGACCTTGCCGACCATTTCGGGTGAGCGGATGCCGAAGCCGACGGCCATTGGCAGATCCGTATGTTTCTTCAGGCGCTTAACCGCTGCTTCAATGGAATCCAAGGTCGGTGATGCCGTGCCTGTGATGCCCGTGATTGAGACGTAGTAGAAGAACCCCGATGCGTGCTCCAGCACATAGGGCAAGCGATCATCAAGGGTGGTTGGCGCAATCAAGCGGACAATATCAATACCGGCGGCCTTTATCGGGTCGCGCAGTTCGGCTTCTTCTTCTGGAGGTAGGTCAACTGTGATCAGGCCATCAACGCCTGCCTCAGCCGCCGCTTTCGCAAATGTCTCACAGCCCATGATGTAGATGGGATTGAAATAGCCCATCAGTACGATCGGCGTTTCATTGTCTGATTTACGAAACTCAGCGACAGCGGCCAGCGTCTTTTTGAGGCTGACACCCTGCTTTAGTGCGCGAAGACCGCTTGCCTGCACCGAAGGCCCATCCGCGGCAGGGTCGGTGAATGGCACGCCAATTTCAATCACATCGGCACCAGCGCCCGGAAGCCCCGCTAGCAGACGCTGGAATGTCGCCGGATCGGGGTCAAAAGATGTGATGAACGGAATAAACGCGCCCCGGCCTTCAGCCTTAATCGCAGCGAAACGGCGCTCAAGGCGGCTCATAGAGGTAACCCCAGGCGTTTAGCTATAGCGAAGACATCTTTGTCACCCCGGCCACACAGATTCATGATGATGATCTTATCCTTCGCCAAAGTCCCAGCCCACCGCATCACATAGGCAAGGGCATGGGCTGGCTCAAGGGCTGGCAAAATGCCTTCAAGGCGTGCGCAGGCCTGGAAGGCTTCAATCGCCTCATCATCCGTCGCGGCCACATATTTGATCCGGCCTTCTGCCGCGAGCCAGGAATGTTCTGGCCCAATGCCTGGATAATCCAGCCCGGCGGAAATCGAATGTGCTTCGTCAATCTGGCCGTTTTCATCCTGCAGCAAATATGTGCGGTTACCGTGCAATACGCCAGGACTGCCGCCATTGATCGCCGCCGCATGCTCATCCGTATCGAGCCCGCGCCCAGCCGCTTCAACGCCATACATTTCCACGCCATCATCATCCAGGAAGGGATGGAACAGGCCAATCGAGTTTGAGCCGCCGCCGATGCACGCCACGAGCGCGTCAGGCAACCGGCCTTCAGCAGCCAAAATCTGCTCCCGCGCTTCATTGCCCATAACACACTGAAAATCACGAACCATCTCGGGATAGGGATGCGGGCCAGCGGCTGTGCCGATGACATAATAGGTATCATCCACATGCGCCACCCAATCACGGAGCGCTTCGTTCATGGCGTCTTTGAGTGTCTGCGCACCGGAGGTCACCGGTACGATTTCAGCCCCTAGCAGCTTCATGCGCGCAACATTAGGGGCCTGACGCTCAACATCAGTTGCCCCCATGTAAACGACACATGGCAGGTCAAACAGCGCGCAGAACGTGGCCGTTGCCACACCGTGCTGTCCGGCACCCGTTTCCGCAATGATCCGCGTTTTGCCCATGCGTTTAGCGAGCAAAACCTGACCAAGGCAATTATTCGCCTTGTGGCTGCCGGTGTGGTTCAGCTCATCACGCTTGAAATAGATTTTGGCACCACCAAGCTCTTTCGTCATTCGCTCAGCGAAGTAGAGCGGGCTTGGACGGCCAACATAGTGCGTCAGATAATGGTTCAGTTCTTCCAGGAAACTTGGGTCCTGGCGAGCGGCATAATACGCTTTCTCGACCTCCAAGATCAGCGGCATCAGCGTTTCGGCGACATAGCGACCGCCGAATAGCCCGAAATGCCCATCAGGGCTGGGGCCGGCGCGATAGGAATTAACGCCTTGAGGGCTCATGAAACTCATACTTTCAGGACGACATCAGGGCAGATTCCCTAAACCGCCGCGACCATACCCGTCGTCGTCAAAGTTTCCAACCATGATCAGGTGATTTTGCAGCACTGATAGTCACATCTGCAGCAATGTGGCTGGTCAGTTGGGCTCTAGGGTCTGCGCGGCCTTCAAGAATGCTTCGATCATTGCAGGGTCTTTCTCGCCACGGGCACGCTCAACACCGGAAGAAACATCAACCGCATGGGCACCAGACATCCGGATCGCTTCGGCTACGTTTGCAGCCGTCAGCCCGCCAGAAAGCATCCATTTTCCAGTTGGCGGATTATCTGCCAGCAATGTCCAGTCAAAGCTTTCTGCATTTCCGCCGGGCAGAGCATCCGGACGGTTTGGTGGCTTGGCGTCAAAAAGCAGAATGTCTGCGGCATCCCGATAACTGGACGCACCCGACACATCTGCTGCGGTGGCGATTGGAAGCGCTTTGATCACTGGTAGACCGAAGCGCCGCCGGACGGCTGCTGTACGCTCAGGCGTTTCGCTGCCATGAAGCTGCAACATATCCAGGGGCGTTTCAGCGAGGATTGCAGCAATATCCACGTCCGTCGCATTGACGATCAAGCCGACACGGATGGCACGGCGCCCCACCTGCTCCGAAAGTGCGGCTGCTTCTATTGGCGTCACGGCCCGTGGGCTCGGTGGGAAAAATACGAATCCAATATATGCGGCACCGCCGGCCAAAGCCGCTTCCAGCGCCTCTGGGTCCCGTATTCCACAAATTTTTGCGGCTATTGCACTCATAAAAAGGGACTTAAATCATTTCAGAAGTTTGTCGAGCGGCATAATCCGCTGGGCGCATCAGGTAAGGCCGTCCCGGTCAGGCCGTCTGCCATCTGCGACATCCCGCTCATCAAACTCATCAAGCTCAGCATCTACGACCCGGTCTACGCCTGGCCTCAACCGCACAAAGGCGCCTGCGAATGCGACACAAATCAAGCTGAACGGCGTTACCATGCGTGGCCAGAACACCGCACCCAACAGGAAGTAAATCCCTGCGACCATAGAGAAAATACCGATTGGTGGATCACCAGGAGGAGCACCGAAAACGACCGGCTTCAGGGCGATCATCAACAGGCCAATCGCGGCCCCGGCACCAAACCAACGGTCAACCCGTCGGCCAAACTCGTCATCATAAAGCGCCCGAAGACGCCAACTGAGCCGCCGCATGTGTCTCATCGCCCGTCGAAAATTGCTCTAGCTACGGCTAACTGATGAAGCCGCTAGAGCGGATTGAGCGGCAATTGAATCATTAGGGATTCCGTTTGGCGTTATTTTGTGATTCATCATGAGGGCTGGTGAAGGAGGCCAGCCTGCATGGCCAAAGCCCTCTCTGTCGATCTTCGCCGTCGCGTCGTA
>CALLKY010000139.1 GCA_938083135.1 uncultured Alphaproteobacteria bacterium
TGGCGTCCCTAGCCAGCACTTTCACCTCTATCTCAAAGAGTGCGAATGGCGCTTCAATCACAGGCCCACCGAAAACCTCTTGAAAGTATTACGCAAGTGGGCAAACCTCTGAACCGAAACCCTTAGATAGGCCAGCCCCATTATAAAAGCTGTCGCTGCGCTAATTTCTGCCGCAACAGCGATGGCCCTTTGGCGATTGCTGCCGAAAGCGCTAACGGTGCCAACGGTAGATGAGCTGGAAGCTATCGTGCAGGCCCGCACGCGTGACCTTGAGGACGCGAATAAGGCTTATGAGGCAGAAATTGCGGAACGGGTTGCAGCGCAACGACGATTGACAGCAGCGCGGACTGAAGCCGTTGAGGCCAATAACGCGAAATCACGTTTTCTGTCTGTCATGAGCCACGAATTGCGGACGCCATTGAACGCAATTCTGGGCTTTGCGCAGTTGATTGAAGCCAATGCGACGCGCGTTCCTGGAGAAAAGCTGAGAGATTTCGCGGATAGCGTGATCGCCGGCGGTTCGCATTTATTGGAGCTGATCGAGGAAATTCTTGACCTATCGAGTATCGACGCCGGCAATATCGCGCTCGATATAAAGTCGACTGGCTGCGCGGACGCAATAGCTGAAGTTGCTGCCAGCACTGAGGCTATCGCCGCCGCAAAGAATATGCGGATTGATATTGATCTCAATGGTAGCGACCCAGCTGTATTGGCTGATCAGACCCGATTGCGTCAAATTTTGCTGAACTTGGTCAGCAATGCCATCAAGTATAATGATGCCGACGGGGTTATTCGGATTAGCGTCGACGACGCTTCGGCAGAACGCGTTCGGATTAAAGTTGAAGACACTGGATGGGGTATACCAGCGACCCGGCGTGAGGAACTTTTCATGCCATTCTCTCGGTTAGGACGGGAGACAACAGCAATTGATGGTGTTGGCTTGGGCTTGACTTTAACACAGCGGCTAACCCGGCTTATGAAAGGCGAAATCGAATATGAGCCACGTTCTGGGGGCGGCTCGATATTCACACTAACATTGCCCCGTGGCACCGATGCGGTAGAAGCTGTGCCAGTTCAACGGTTCACGATTGGTCTCAAAGGACCGAGCAGCGCGTTTACGTTGCTTTATGTTGAAGACAATATTTTCAATATTCAGCTTATGGAGAGCGTAATCTCGGTTCTTGATCCCAGCCCGAATTTGCTGATTGCAAAGACGGGGGCTGAAGGTTTGGAATTGGCGAAACAACATCACCCCGATCTCATCCTTTTAGACATTGAGTTGCCTGATATGGATGGTTTTGCAGTTATTGAGCTATTGGGTGAGGCGATGGTTGGTAGGGTCCCGCCTATTGTGATCGTCACAGCTGATGCGACTGAAGCGACACGGCTTCGGGCCAAATCCCCGCTTATCCACGAATTCTTGACAAAGCCATTCGAGATTTCGGCGATTGCACGCCTGTGTCGCCAAGCCAGCGATGGCCGAATAGAATCTTGTTAAGAACCAAGTTGTAACGCTCGTCCGCGAGCTTGCCTTAGATGCAAGCACGCGTCACAGGCGAATAGGCGTTGCCGGGTTTTTTGGCAGACCCAGATACAGCCCGCAAAAGCACCATGAAGGCTTGATGAACCCTACCGATTCTGACGGTTCTCAACCAAATCATCCACCACAGCTGGCTCTGCAAGCGTGGAGGTGTCGCCCAAATTGCTGAAGTCGTTTTCGGCGATCTTGCGGAGGATGCGGCGCATGATTTTGCCGGAGCGGGTTTTCGGCAGGCCCGGCGCCCATTGCAGCCAATCAGGGCTGGCGATGGGGCCAATTTCCTTGCGGACCCATTGGACGAGCTCTTTCTTCAGCGCGTCCGAGGGATCTTCGCCGAGGTTCAGCGTCACATAGGCATAAATGCCCTGGCCCTTAATATCATGTGGGGCGCCTACCACAGCGCTTTCAGCGACTTTCGGGTGGGCGACGAGGGCGCTCTCGACTTCTGCTGTGCCCATCCGGTGGCCTGATACGTTGATCACGTCGTCAACGCGGCCCGTGATCCAGTAGTAGCCATCCTCATCCCGTCGGGCGCCGTCGCCGGTGAAGTAGCGGCCTGGATATGTGGTGAAGTAGGTTTCGATGAAGCGCTGGTGATCACCGTAGATCGTGCGCATCTGCCCGGGCCAGCTATCCGAAATGCAGAGATTGCCTTCGCATGCGCCGTCGAGTGGCGTGCCTTCGGCATCCACCATCAAGGGCTGTACGCCGAAGAATGGGTTCGTAGCGGAGCCCGGTTTTAGCGCCGTCGCCCCTGGCAGCGGTGTAATGAGAATGCCGCCGGTTTCCGTCTGCCACCATGTATCAACAATCGGGCAGCGCTCATCACCAACGACCTTGTGATACCAGAGCCAGGCTTCCGGATTGATCGGCTCGCCAACGGACCCCAGCAGGCGGAGGCTCTTGCGGCTAGTGGATTTAACCGGGTCATCGCCTTCCCGCATCAGGGCGCGGATCGCCGTTGGTGCGGTATAGAAGATCGCCACATTGTGCTTATCGCAGACCTGCCAGAAGCGGCTGGAATCCGGGTAGTTGGGCACACCTTCAAACATGAGCGTCGTCGCACCATTGGCGAGCGGGCCGTAGACGATATAGCTGTGGCCTGTCACCCAGCCGACATCTGCCGTGCACCAGTAGACCTCGCCCGGCTTGTAGTCGAAGACGTATTCGTGGGTCATGGAGGCGTAGACGATGTAGCCGCCGGTCGTATGCAGCACGCCCTTCGGTTTGCCGGTGGAGCCAGACGTATAGAGGATGAATAGCGGGTCTTCCGCGCCCATTTCCTCTGGCGCGCAGGTCGACGCTTGATCTGCGCAGATTTCGTGATGCCACACATCAAGGCCGTCATTCATGGTGATGTCGCCGCCGGTGCGCTTGACGACGATGACCGTATCCACGCTGTCACAAGATTTGAGTGCGGCATCAACGTTTGCCTTCAGCGGCACTTTCTTACTGCCGCGCAGGCCTTCGTCAGCGGTGATAACAAGGCGGCATTTACTGTCGTCGATGCGCTGGGCCAGGCTGTCTGGGGAGAACCCGCCGAACACGATGGAATGTACCGCACCGATCCGCGCGCAAGCCAGCATGGCATAGGCTGCTTCCGGGATCATCGGCATGTAGATGCACACCCGGTCACCCTTGGAAACGCCGCGCGCTTTCATGGCGTTGGCGAGGCGGCAGGTCTCGTCGTGCAATTCCTGATAGGTGATGTTCTTTGAATCTGCCGGGTCATCGCCTTCCCAGATGATTGCCGTCTGGTCCGCTTTGTCAGCCAAGTGCCTGTCGATGCAGTTGGCGGATGCGTTCAGCGTGCCGTCTTCAAACCATTTGATGGAAAGGTCCTTGGCATCAAAGCTTGTGTTTTTGACCTTGGTGAATGGCTTGATCCAATCAACGCGCTTACCGTGCTCGCCCCAGAAAGCATCGGGGTCATTGATGGATTGCTGATACATTTCCGCATATTTGGCGGCGTCCACATGGGCGGATTGTGCAAGCGCGGCGGAAGGCTGAAACAGCGTATCGGACATGGACTTTATCCCTGATTGGCAGGCTTGTTGTTTGTTGGCCGCAGTTAATCCCGCCACGCCGCAGTTTTCAAGCACTTCCGACACTGCCGAAGCGCGTTATGCTGGCGCAGAGATTGAAAACTAGGAATGATAATATGGCTGAAATCGAATACGGCTGGTATTTGCCTACCCATGGCGACGCAACGCGGGTGAACGACCCTGCCGCGGCAATTCCGCCAACGCCAGAGCTGATGCACCGTGTTGTTCGTGCAGCCGAAGATGCGGGATTCTCCTACCTGCTGATCCCCGTTGGTGCCACATGCTGGGAAGCCTACATGGCTGGCGCGTTCGTCACCGAGCGATCCCGCACGATCCGTCCCTTGATCGCAGCGCGCCCTGGGTTCGTGAATCCGGTTATGGCCGCCAAGATGATCGCTACGTTTGATGTGATGAGTGGTGGGCGCATTTCCATCAACTTGATCGCAGGGCAGGCAGATAAAGAAGTGCAGGGTGAGGGCGTTCGTTTTACCAAGGAGCAGCGTTATGACCTGATGCGCGAAGAAACCGCCATCATGAAGCTGCTTTGGACACAATCCGGCGGCGTTGATTTTGACGGCGAATTCCACAGCCTGAGCGGTGCCCGCTGTGTCCCGAAGCCAGTGCAAAAGCCATACCCTAAATTCTATTTGGGCGGCGGGTCAGAGCAGGCGGCGGACATGTCTGCAGAGCATTCAGACGTGCATTTGTTTTGGGGTGACCTGCCAGAGAATATTTCAAAAAGCGTGACAGATCTGAATATCCGCGCCGGCAGGTATGACCGTCGCGGCCCGCTGAATTTTGGCATGCGTCTGCAAGTGATCTGCCGTGAGGATGAGGCGGATGCCTGGGCTTGGGCTGAGCACCTTATCTCCGGCACGACAGAAGCTGACCGTGATCGCCTGAAAGCGCGTGTCAGCACATCGGAAGCCAATCGGCGCGTCCAGGAACTGGCGGCAAAGTATGGCGATCGCGCGGGCGATCATCTTTGGACGGGCCTAACCCGCGTCCGTCCTGGGGCAGGCGTCGCCGTTGTGGGCAACCCGGAACAAGTCGCCCACCAGTTCCAGCAGTTCATAGACGCTGGCTGTACCAGCTTCTGCCTATCCGGCTACCTACATGATGAGGAAGCCAAACGCTTCGGTCGCCTCGTGCGTCCACTGCTGGATGCGCGAAACAGGTAGGGCTGCGGCGGCGTTCTATTGCGCCCCCGCTATTTCGCTTCAGCTATTTCGGCTTCCGCCATGATGGCTTTTGCGGCTTCTTGGCCCAGAACCTCAGACATGTCGTCCATTGTTTCTGCAGCTTTTTCCACACCATTTTTGTAAGCGCGGTATGCCCAGTAGAGCGCGCGTTCCTCTGATGGTGGTGTGCCGTCGCCCTCAGCATAACGGATGGCGAGTGCTGCTTGTGCCCGTGCGTGCCTGCCCTCTGCCGCGCGGCGGTAGAGTTCAAACGCAACCTCTGCATCTGGTTCAGTGCCGATGCCGTCACGGGTCATCTTAGCGATGTTGTAAAGGGCTGCGGGTACGCCAGCTTCGCCTGCCTTGCCGATCCATTCGTAGGCGGCCTCATAGTTCCTTGGCGCGCCGAGGCCATAGAGATACATCTTGCCTAGCGTGTACATGGAGCGGGGCGAGCCGTTTTCCGCAGCACGCACGAGCCAATGCAGTGCTTCCTGATAGTTCCGACCATCGGCATCGCCTGCGATCAGCGTGAGTGCGAGATTGTGCTGTGCGTCAACATTCTCGGCCTCAGCCGCTTTCCGCCAAAACTCAAGCGCGAGGTTTGGGTCGCGCTCAACGCCTTTGCCTTCGAAATAAAGCGCACCGATATTATAAGCGGCCTTGGCGTCCCCGGCGTCCGCGAGGGGGCGCCAGATGTTCAGCGCCTCAACAAAGTTCTGCTGCTCGTATGCAATCATGCCGTCCGTGAAGGATTTATCCTGGGCCAGCGCAGGCGCGCCCGCAGTGAGAAGCGTTAGAGCTGCTGCGGCTATGAGGGATCGAGAAGTCATTGGCGCACTCCTTGGCGACCAGCACGGGCGCGCAATACGTTGATAAGGCCGTCGAAACCATCCCGGCGGATAACGGACGCAAAGTCCTGGCGTCGGGTAACAGCCATGCTGACGCCCTCCACCAAAACGTCAATCACTTTCGGGCCTTCAGCATCGCCGGTACGGACACGCCACTCGGCATCGATCGCTGGGCCACCACTGCCGCTGACGATTTGCGTCTTCACCAGAACGTCTTTTGGCCCAGCAGGCTTCTCCGCCAGGACTTTCAAGTCCTCACCGGCATAGCCGCCAAGGCGGCGGGCATATGTGGCTAGGACGTATTCAGAAAACACCTGCGTGTATTCTTTCTGCTGTTCCGGTGTTGCGCGCTTCCAATAGCGGCCAGCGACAAAGCGGGCGATCCTGGCCATGTCGAAGCCTTCGCGGAGGATGGGCCGAAGCGCTTTCTCTCTCTCAGCCAATGTTGAGCCACTGGCTTGCAGGGCAGTAATCGCTTGTGCCGACATCGCAGTAATGTGGTCTGCACCAGGCCCGGCAGCGGCAGGACTGAACGGTGCTAAGAGTGCCAGCGCCAAGGCGGCGGTGCGGAGAAGTTTCATCGGATTACGAGACTTTCGGTTTCGGAAGGCCGGGAACATAGCTGTTGATGGAGTTTGAGAAACCTCCATCGGCACAGAGGTTCTGGCCGGTAACATAGCGGGCTTCGTTTGAGAGCAGCCAAGCGCATACATCGCCAATATCATCTGGCGCGCCGACGCGGCCTAGGGGCACGATATCACTGCGACGCTGGGCCATGGCATTATCGCGGTAGACGTTTTCTGAGAACGGCGTGCGAATCATCCCGGGAGATACAGCATTGGCGCGAATACCGTCCTGCGCCCATTCCTGCGCCATAAGCCGCACCATCATGATGCAGGCTGCTTTGCTGATGCTGTAAGCGCCCATCCACGGATGCGGGTTCATGCCAGACATTGAGGCGACGGCGACATATGCGCCTTTGCTGTCTTTCAGGTGCGGATATGCAGCTTTGCCCATCAACCACATTGCCCGGGTGTTGATGTTCATCAACAAGTCCCAATCGTCCAGCGAAAGCTCCGCCATTGGTCCTGGAGCGGCCGCACCCGCATTGGATAGAACGGATGTTAAGCCGCCAAACGCTTCCACGGTTTCAGCGACAAGACGGGCTGGGGTTTCAGGGTCTGTCAAATCACCGTTAGGCGCGATGACATCGGCACCCAGGCCTTCAAGCTCACTCGCGAGCGCATCCCGTTCGGGCGTATCCCGCAATTCATGCAGAGCGATTTGCAGTTTAACGCCGTCACGCTTGCAGACTTCGGCAAGCTTGCGGGCCGTGGCGCCGCCAATACCGGGGCTGGCGCCTGTGATGAGAGCTTTCATGGGGCGAATGTCCTCTATGCAGCAGGGCGCCATTTCGGCGCGCGTTTTTCAACGAATGAACCCAGGCCTTCAGTTGCTTCGTCCGTCAAGCGCTTCGCTGCGTGTGGTGTTGCGAGTGCGAGCGCACGGGCGTCGTCAATAACAAGGTCTGCGCATTCAAGAATGGCCGCTTTGGTTCCGGCCAGGGCGTCTGGCGGGCAATCTAGCAGATAGTCCAGAATTGGTGCTGCGGCTTCATCCAAGCCGCCTTTGGGGCAAACCTCGTCGGCGAGGCCGATTTCCTTGGCCCGGTGCGCGTCAAACCGTTCGCATGTCAGGGAGAACCGGCGGGTGTGCGCGACGCCAAGGCGGGCGATCAATTGCGGATAAATCGGGTTAGCGATCAAGCCCCACTTGGCTTCCGTGATCGCGAAGAAAGCGTCTTCTGATGCGATGACGATGTCACAGCTGGAGGCAACGCCAACGCCGCCGCCAAAGCAACCGCCATGGACCAGGGCCACAGTCGGCAGCGGGAATTCGTTCAGGCCGCGCACCGCATCTGTCGTTGCCTGGGATACTTCGAGATTTTCTTGCCAGGACTTTTCTTTGAGAGACATGATCCACTTCAGATCTGCGCCCGCTTGGAAATGCCGTCCATTGCCACGTAGCACCACGACCCGTGCCTGCGAATCCGCAGCGATCTCGCCGAATGCAGATAGCATCGCCTGGATCATGTCGCTGTTATAAGCGTTGTTCACGTCTGGGCGATTGATGGTGACGGTTGCGACGCCACGACGGTCAATGTCCGTCAAGATAATGTCTGAAGACACAGGATATTTCCTCTCACGTAAAACGATTCATAGCGCATATTAACGTGCGCCCGCCGACTGCGATATGCTGGTGCGGCTGATTGATTGAAGGACGGCTTATGACAGACACAGTGGACGCTTTTATCGCCGCCGCAGAAGCGCTTGCCCGTTCGGCGAATGCTGACTATCCGGGCCTGCATGAGGCAGAAAGCGTGCCGGAAGAATTATGGGCCAAGCTGTCTGGGGCTGGGCTGCTCGGCCTCCGTGTCCCATCGGAATACGGCGGTGCCGCGCTCGATTTAGAGGACGTTGGCCGGATCGCGCGCGCTTTCGCCAAGGCCTCTGGCAACCAAGGACTGGTCACGACCTGGCTTGGCCATAATTTGATGGCGGATTGGGTGATTGGCCATTTTGGCAATGCGGACCAGCAAGCAGCACTCTTCCCAAAGTTGGCGACGGGGGCGGCGACAATTGCCTTTGCAGTGTCTGAACCTGAGGCAGGGGCGCACCCCAAAAAGCTTTCCGCGACGGCGAGGGAGGACGGCGATCAATGGCAACTGAATGGCGCTAAGGCCTATGTCACGAATGGCCCAATCGCCACGCACTTAGCGATTGTCGCCATTACGAATGCAGGGGCTCCGGGTCGGAAGGCGTTTGGTGCTTTTCTGGCGCCAAAGGATGCGCCGGGGCTAAAGATCCGCCCAAGCGAGCATGTTGATTTTCTGAAACCAAACGGCCATGCGTCGCTCGACCTGGAGGATGTCATTGTCCCCGCCAGCGCACGGCTTGGCGCGGAGGGCGATATCTACCCGCTCATGGTGAAGCCACTGCGCGATCATGAGGACCGGGTTGGCGCATGGTCCAGGCTTGGGGCGTTCGAACATCTGATCTCCAAACTTGCGGCATTGCCCGATGGTGCGCTGCATGCTGGCGGCGTCGCTGCACGCCTGCTGGCGGTGGCGACGATGCTGGAACATGACAAAACCGACAAAGGCCTGCTCGCTGTCCGGGCTATCTTTGAGGACATTCGGGCGCAGGTCGCTTTGGCGGATTTGACGGCTCTGGATCCAGCAACCCAAGCGCTCGCCCGTGATCTGGATAAGCTTGGCGGCGTTGCGCGCTATGCAGTTGAGGCTAAGTTTCAGGCATTGGGGCGCAGCATCGCCAATTGCGCTTGAGCGGTTGAAACGCTAGCTCTATTGGATGAAATATATAGCTGAGAGTGTAGTATGAGCGCGGATGCTGAAATGCGCCTGGCCGATGGCTTTGCCGAAGCTGACTATGACGCCTGGCGGGACCTCGTCGATAAAGCACTTAAGGGTGCTGATTTTGATAGGTCGTTGACCACGGAGACCGATGACGGCTTCCGTCTCCAGCCCCTATATCGCAGTGAGGACCGCCCCGACGCGATGCTTGCACCGGCATCCGGCCGTGGCGTTACGGCGGGCGCTTGGGACATTCGGCAGGCTGTTACAGGTCCGGACGCGGCCAACGCCAACGCGCAGATGGTGGAAGATTTAGCGGAAGGCGGGGCATCTGCGCTTCTTCGCTTTGACGCCTGCCTCCGTCAAGGTGCCACGCCCCAGACACGGCCAGATTTGGTCGCCCATCGCGGTGCCGCCATCCACACGGTGGCAGACCTTGAAGCTGCATTCAAAGGCATCGACCTAGCCAATACACCTGTGACGCTGGATGCAGGTGCTGGCGGGCTTGCTGCCGCCAAAGCATTTCTAGCGCTGACGAAGGCACCGGCTGCTGGAACTGTCCTAGGGCTTGATCCGGTTGGTGCTATGGCGTCAGCAGGTCTACCTTCAGCCAGCGCCGACGCTTGGTACGATTTTGCTGCTGACTTTGATGGCCATGCCCTCAACGCGTCTTCGGCGGTTGCATTCGATGCAGGTGCCAGTGAAGCCGAAGAGCTAGGATATCTGTTGAGCAGCGCACTGGCCTACCTCCGCGCTTTAGAGGCGCGAGGGCTGAGCGTTGCCGATGCAGCCGCACGAATGAGCTTCACGCTGGCGATCAGCCAAGACCAGTTCATGACCATTGCCAAAGCCCGCGCCGCCCGTGCGCTTTGGGCTGCGGTCCTGGAGCATGCGGGTGCCGCGGAAGCCAGCGCGGGCATGCGGCTGCACGGCGTTACGGCAGAGCGAATGTTCACGACGCGCGACGTGCATGTAAATATTCTCCGGGCGACAATTGCCGGGTTCGCTGGCGCTGTCGGCGGTTTGGATGGACTGACGATCTATCCATTCGATGTGCGTCTTGGCAAACGAGACCCGCTTGCAAGGCGTGTCGCGCGGAACCTGCAGATTATGTTGGCGGAGGAAAGCAATCTTAGCCGGGTCGCTGACCCTGCAGGCGGCTCTTACTTCGTTGAGCGGCTAACCAATGATCTGGCGCGTCAGGCTTGGGTTGAATTCCAGGCGATTGAGCAGGCAGGGGGTGCGGCAGCCGCCATTGAAAGCGGCATGTTGCCTGGGCGGATTGCCGAAACTGCCGCTAGCCGCGCGGTCAAAATAGCCAGCCGCAAGGCGCCTATCCTCGGCGTTTCAGAATTCGCAAATGTGGCTGAAGCGCCAGTAGATGCTGCGGACTTCACAGACATCGCAGCGTTGGCAGCAGCGGCAGATGGCATCCCCTTACTCAATGCACCGACAGCGCCTGGTGATGGTCCAATGTCGATCCAACCGGTGGGTGCTGCGTTTGAAGCGCTGCGTGATGCGGCGGATGCGTATGTAGAGCAAACCGGTGCCGTGCCTGTCGTTTTCCTGGCGAATATTGGTGCGTTGGCGCACTTCACAGCCCGTGCCTCCTTCGCCGCAAACGCCTTTGCTGCGGGCGGGATAGCGCCAGCGGGTGAGGTTAGCGTTGGATATTCGGATGCTGATGCTGTTGCAGAAGCATTTAAGCAAAGTGGTGCTGCGATTGCGTGTATCTGCGGGACTGATGCCGCCTATGGCGACCATGCGGCAGCATTTGCATCCGCACTGAAAGCGGCTGGCGCGAACCAGGTCTGGCTCGCTGGTCGTGGCGGAGCGGCCGAGGCTGAACTCCGCCAAGCCGGCGTCGATGGTTTTATTGCGATGGGAGCGGATGTGCTGGCAGCCATGCAATCTGCCCATCAGGCGATTGGAGTATAGGCACATGAGCGCAATCCCAGATTTCTCAAAACTGAGCTTGGACGCCAGCAAAATCGGCGCGCCGCCAACGAATGACGCTGCGCCGTGGTTGACGCCGGAAGGCATTTCTGTGTCGCCCAAATACGGCCCGGATGATGTGGCTGGCCTGGATTTCATGGGCGGCATGCCCGGCGTGGCACCTTATCTGCGCGGGCCATACCCGACCATGTACGTGCAGCGGCCTTGGACTGTCCGCCAATATGCCGGGTTCTCCACTGCTGAGGAATCCAACGCCTTCTACCGGCGCAATCTGGCGGCGGGGCAAAAGGGCCTCTCCATCGCTTTCGATCTGGCGACGCACCGCGGCTATGACTCGGACCATCCGCGCGTATCTGGCGATGTTGGCATGGCGGGCGTGGCGATCGACAGCATTGCCGATATGGAAATCCTGTTTGATGGTATACCGCTCGATGAAATGACGGTTTCCATGACCATGAACGGTGCCGTTCTACCGATCATGGCGCTCTATATCGTTGCCGGTGAAGAGCAGGGCGTGCCGACGGAAAAGCTTGCCGGGACCATTCAGAATGACATTCTGAAAGAGTTCATGGTCCGCAACACCTATATTTATCCGCCAACGCAATCCATGCGGATTATCTCTGACATCTTCGCCTATACCAGCCAGAAGATGCCGCGCTTCAACTCCATCTCAATCTCCGGCTATCACATGCAGGAAGCCGGGGCGACGGCGGATTTGGAGCTTGGTTACACGCTGGCGGACGGCATTGAATATGTCCGCGCTGGCAAGGCTGCCGGCATGTCCGTAGATGCCTTCGCGCCACGCCTGTCCTTCTTCTGGGCGATTGGCATGAACTTCTTCATGGAAGTCGCGAAAATGCGCGCCGCTCGCTTGCTTTGGGCCAAGATGATGCAGGCCGAAGGTGCCGAGAACCCGAAGAGCCTGGCGCTTCGCACCCATTGCCAGACCAGCGGCTGGAGCCTTGCGGCGCAGGACGTTTACAACAATGTCGTTCGCACATGTGTTGAAGCGATGGCCGCGACCCAGGGCCATACCCAATCGCTCCACACCAATGCGCTGGATGAGGCGCTGGCGCTGCCGACTGATTTCTCCGCCCGTATCGCCCGCAACACGCAGTTGGTGCTGCAGCAGGAAAGCGGCACGACCCGGGTGATCGATCCCTGGGGCGGCAGCTATTATGTCGAACGGCTGACGGCTGAAGTCGCCAAAAAGGCCTGGGAACACATCCAGGAAATTGAAGGCATGGGCGGCATGGCGAAGGCCATTGAAGCTGGATTACCTAAGCTCCGTATTGAAGAGGCCGCAGCCCGTACACAAGCGCGGATCGATGCCGGTCGCCAGACGATTGTCGGAGTGAATAAGTATAAGCCGACCCACGAAGAGCAGATCGACGTTCTGAAGATCGACAATGCCAAAGTCCGTGCGGCGCAAATCGCGCGGCTGGAGCATGTCCGCAATAACCGCGACGGCGACGCCGTGCAGGCCGCTATGGATGCGCTAACGGAAGCAGCCGAAACAGGCTCCGGCAATCTGCTGGAACTGGCGGTGGACGCCGCTCGCAAGCGCGCCACCGTTGGCGAAATCTCCTATGCCTTGGAGAAGGTCTACGGGCGGCATGTGGCGGAGGTGAAGGCTGTGTCTGGCGTATATGCAGGAGAGGTTGGCAATGACGTGGCACTGATTACGGACGTGCGCGAAAAGGCGGATGCGTTTGCAGAGGCAGATGGCCGCCGCCCGCGTATTCTCATCTGTAAGATGGGCCAGGATGGGCATGACCGTGGCCAGAAGGTCATCGCGACAGCGTTTGCTGATTTGGGCTTTGATGTTGATATCGGGCCGCTATTCCAAACCCCGCAAGAAGCCGCCCGCCAAGCGGTTGAGAATGATGTGCATATCGTCGGCGCATCCTCATTGGCGGCCGGCCATTTGACGCTGGCGCCAGCGCTCATCGATGCGCTCAAAGAGCAGGGGCGTGAGGATATTCTGGTGGTTATCGGCGGCGTGATCCCGCCGCAGGATTTCGACGAACTGCGCGGTGCCGGCGTTGCCGCGATCTTCCCGCCAGGTACCGTCATCGCTGAGGCCGCAATGGGCTTGCTCGACAAGCTGAACCAAGACTTGGGCTACGTTTGATGGCGATCCGCACCGCACTCTGTGATCTGCTGGGCATTGAGCATCCCATCCTGCTTGCGGGCATGGGCGTATGGGGCATGGCGACGCCGCCGGCACTCGTGGCGGCTGTATCGGAGGCGGGCGGGCTCGGCGTTCTTGGGTGCTCCGGTTTGAGCCCAGAAGAAATCCGCCGCCGCATTAAGGCCGTGCGGGCGTTGACGGATAAACCCTTTGGCGTTGACCTATTGCTGCCTGCCACCTTGGCACCCGCTGCCACGACCCGCAGCGGCGTCCGCGCTGAGTTGGATGAGAAATTCCCGGACCATGTGGCGTTCTATCGAAACCTGTTGGCCCGCTTTGACCTCGCCGAAGCGCCAGTGCAGGACGATATCGTCATCTCATCCGAATTCATCGAAGCGCAGATCGCTGTCACCCTGGAAGAACATGTTCCCGTATTTGCTGCTGGCCTGGGCGATCCAGGTCGGGTGACTGGCCGGGCTAAGGCGCAAGGCATGGTGACGCTCGGCCTTGCAGGCTCGCCGCGTAATGCTGCCCGGCAGGTCGAAGCAGGCGTAGATGCCGTTGTCGCACAAGGCACAGAAGCCGGCGGGCATACCGGCCGCGTCGCCAATTTCGCCCTGATCCCGCAAGTGGTTGATGCTGTGGGCGCGACCCCAGTGATCGCAGCAGGTGGTATTTCGGATGGCCGCGGGATCGCAGCCTCGATGGCGCTTGGCGCATCTGGCGCGTGGCTCGGATCGCTTTTTCTGACGGCGGATGAAAGCGACATGCCTGGCGCTTGCAAGGATGAACTCATCGCATCCCGCTCTACCGATATGGACGTGACCCGCGCTTGGACAGGAAAAACACTCCGCGCCCGCAAAAACGAAGTCTCCGCCGCCTGGGCTGAATCCGGCCTCGACCCACTGCCCACCCCACATCAACGCGTCCTGATGGAAGATTTCCTTGAAGCGGTTAAATCCGCCAAACGCTGGGACCTCTTCATGAACGCCGCCGGCCAAGGCATCGGCATGGTCTCCAAACGCAAATCTGCAGCAGAGATCATCGGAGACCTGATCGACGGCACGGAACGGGCGATGGATGAATTGGCGGCGCGGACCGGGCGATAGGCTCATGAAAGCCTAGGCGCCGGGAATGTGATTGCTGCTTTCATTGATGTAAGAGCCGGCAGGCCCTACGTTGCACATAGTAGGCAACAGATTCGAGCGGTGATGCTACGTAGGGCGTTCCTCACAATTTTAGTCGTTATTGGGCTGGCGCTTTCGGGCGTACAGCCTTTTGCCGTGCTCAGTGCAGAGGCGGGCGGCTTTGGTTCTGACACTGCGCAAATGAGTGAAAATCATGAGTGCGAGGAGCATGGCGCTGCTCACGCTATGAAGAATGGCGGGCATTGTTGCGTATCTGGTGCTGCAGGTTTTGTGCCAGCCACTGCTGCTATTGCTAGCATTTGGTCATCTAAAGCTGGCCGGATTGTCGGCGCTGACGATCGTGCGCCTACAGATCGGAATATCGCGATCTTTAAGCCTCCCCGGGCTGGCTAAGAGCCGCTCGGCGCACGGACTCTGTCCGTGCAAGCTTCAAAGAAAATCATAGGCGAATTAACTCCCGCGCAAAGTTGCGCGCGGTCATTCGCCAGCGAATTCCATTCGGAGACGACACATGAAGACAAAGTTCAAAATGGCTTCTGTAGCCATTCTTTCCGCATGCCTGCTCACATCGCCTGCATTGGCAGGTAAAGGCCATGGCCATGGCGGTCATGGCGATGGTCATCACGCAATGAACCTACAGGTGGGCGGAGTTGGTGCTGCCAAAGATGCAGCGCGTACGCTTCGTATCGTCATGAAAGACAATAGCTACTTTCCGAAGTTCATCAGTGTCCAAGCGGGTGAGACCGTCCGTTTCACTGTGATCAACAAGGGTGAATTTGTGCATGAATTCAATATCGGCACTGCTGAAATGCACAAAGCACATCAGGGCGAAATGATGGCCATGATGGAAAGTGGCGCGCTGGAAGCTGACAAAGTCGTCCACGCGAAGATGGGCGATATGAAGCATGACGACCCGAACTCAATCCTGCTTGAGCCGGGCCAGTCTGGCGAGGTCATTTGGAAGTTTGGCCAGTCCGGGAAAATCCAGTTCGCCTGCAATGTGCCGGGACATTACGAGTCCGGCATGCATGGCCGCCTTGTGATCCAATAGGGGGGATACGATATGCGCAAATTACAGAAAACCCTGTCGGCGGCGGCGATCTTCGCCGTCGCTGGCGGTGCCCCGGCTATGGCTGATGTGTATGACATCAAAGTCGAGCGTGTCACGATTGATAGCGGCGATTTCAAGCGAACGGGCGTTGGATTCAACGGCGGATCGCCTGGACCCGTGCTGCGTTTCACTGAAGGCGAGCAAGTGACGCTCAACGTCACGAACGCGCTAACGGAAAGCACATCAATCCACTGGCATGGCTTGATCCTGCCTTATCAGCAGGACGGCGTTCCGACCATTAGCTTTGACGGGATCGAGCCGGGAGAGACGTTCACCTACAGTTTCCCAATCATACAGAGCGGGACTTATTGGTATCACAGCCATTCCAACCTACAGGAGCCAGAAGGAGCTTTCGGTGCCATCGTCATCACGCCCAAAGGCGGCGAACGGGTGCAAAGCGACCGTGAGCATGTGCTGGTGTTGAATGACGCCCATCCACACACATCCCACCGCATTCTGCGCAATCTAAAAATGATGCCGGACTATTACAATCGCAAGCAGCGGACGGCGGGCGATTTCATTGAAGACGTCAAGAAACTCGGCTTGGAAGCCACACTTTCAGACCGGGCCGATTGGGGCCAGATGCGGATGATGCCGACGGACATCGAAGACCTGCAAGGTTTCACGCCACTGATCAACGGCAAAGGGCCGGAGCAGAACTGGACGGGCCTTTTCAAGCCCGGTGAGAAGGTTCGGCTTCGTTTCGTGAACGCATCGGCGATGACGTATTTTGACGTGCGCATTCCGGGGCTGAAATTCACGGTCGTGCAAGCAGACGGCAATGATGTTGAGCCCGTCGAGGTCGATGAATTCCGCATTGGCGTGGCGGAGACCTATGATGTGATCGTGCAGCCTGATGAGGATAAGGCATACACGATCTTCGCTGAATCCATGGGCCGATCAGCGTTCGCACGAGGCACGCTGGCCACAGAAGACGGCATGGCCGGGTTTGTACCTGAGCTTCGTGCGGCACCCTTGCTGACAATGGCCGATATGGGCATGTCTCATGGCGGTATGGATCATGCTGCGATGGGTCATGATGCTCCAGCAGCGGTGCCAGTGGATCATGCGGCTATGGGTCATGGGGCCATGAATCACGGGAAGATGGCAGATGCAAAGCCAGATAGCTTCTATGCGCCGGGTTCTGGTTTGGAACCCGTCGCGGCGAATGGCGGCAAGGTGCTCTCATACAATGATCTCAGGGCCGCAAACCCCCTCTATGAAGACCGGGAGGCGACCCGTGAGATTGAGCTTCGCCTGACCGGCAACATGGAGCGCTATATGTGGTCGATCAATGGCGTCAAGTACGGTGACGCTGAGCCGGTCCGGCTGAAATATGGCGAGCGGGTGCGCTTTAAGTTCGTCAACGAAACGATGATGACCCATCCCATGCATCTGCATGGCATGTGGACGATCCTGGATGTGGGTGCTGGGCAATGGAACCCCATCAAACACACGGTCAGCGTGCCGCCTGGTTCGACCGTCTATACGGAAACGGAGGTTGATGCACCGGGGCAGTGGGCCTTCCATTGTCATCTGGCCTATCACGCAGCGAGCGGCATGTTCCGCAAGATAGTTGTTGAAGGCGGGCCGGATACTGCTGATAAGCCGGGCAGGGGCTGAAAACATGGCCCGTAAAATCAGAATGGCCAGCGCCGCCTTCTTGGTCGCGCTGGCGCTTCAGCTTGCACCGGCGTCTGCCCAGGAGAAGGACTTCATCTTCTACGGGCTGACGTTTGAGCAGTTTGAATATCGCGCAGGTGCTGATGCATCGAACGATGCGCTTGCCTGGGACGGAGATGCCTTCATTGGTAATGATGAATGGAAGCTCCGGTTCACAAGTGAGGCGGAGTTCGACCTGAAGGCAGAAGTGTTCGAAGTGCTGGAGCATCAATTGGTTGTCCAAAGACTGGCGACCGATTTCTTCGATGTGAAGGCAGGGATTCGGTATGACGCGTCAATAGGCCCCAACCGCTGGTTCGCGGTTATTGGTGCGCATGGGTTGGCGCAACAATGGTTCGAACTGGATGCCGATCTTTTCCTGAACGAACGCGGGAACTTCTCTGCCCGGCTAGATGCGGACTATGAACTGCTGCTGACAAATCGATTGATCCTGACACCATCTGCTGAAATCGATCTGTCCTTTGGTTCTGATCCTGCAATCGGCGTTGATGATGGGTTAGTCTCAGCGGAGATTGGCGCGCGGCTCAGTTATGATCTGATAGATCGCGCCGTGTCGCCTTATCTGGGCGTTCACTACGAACGTAAGTTTGGCGGTACGGCAGACTCGGCGCGGGACGAGGGAGAGGCGGTCGATGTGCTTTATGTCGTTGCTGGCCTGAAGATGATTTTCTAGGGAGCTGGAAGTGTTGACCGAGGTGGTTGGGATGGGAAACCAGCTAGAGCAGATTCCCATCATTCTGGTTCATAGCCTGCAGCTGTGAAGTAGCTCCTGCAGTCGTTTGGCGTGAGGTCGTCGATGGCGTCTCGGATGGCGTCCCAGAGATCTGGGAGATTACGGGCGGCGGCTTTTCT
>CALLKY010000140.1 GCA_938083135.1 uncultured Alphaproteobacteria bacterium
GAGCGGCGGCTGAGCGCGCCGTCGAACCTGCAACGAAATACTTGATCAGCTCAATCTGAATACTTCGCGGAAGCCTACTCCGCCGACGCATGCTAACCATATGACCTGCATAGCCTTTCTCAGCTATCTAGGCCAGCCCCACAATTTAAATACGTCTGGCAGGAGCGCAAACGCCCATTAATCCACTTAGGAAGCCATATCCGGACTCGCTGCGGTCTCATCTTCCGCTTCGGCATAAGCATAAAGCGGCTGGGCACGGCCCTCAATGACTTCACGGTTGACGATGGCCTCATCCACACCTTCCAGGCTTGGCAGGTCGAACATGGTCTCCAACAGGATTTCTTCCATGATGGAGCGCAAGCCACGTGCGCCAGTTTTCCGCTGAATCGCCCGCTCTGCAAGCGCTTCAAGCGCATCATCGGTGAAGGTTAGCTTCACGTCTTCCATATCAAACAGGCGTTGGTACTGCTTGACCAAAGCATTCTTTGGCTTGGTCAGGATCTCAACCAGTGCTTCAACATCCAAATCGCTCAGCGTCGCCAGGACAGGCAGACGGCCCACAAATTCTGGGATCAAGCCGAACTTCAGCAGATCTTCTGGCTCAACTTCGGCCAGCACTTCGCCATGACGCCGTTCATCTGGCGAACGTACATCGGCACCGAAGCCCATGGCCGTGCCCTTGCCGCGCGCGGAAATAATCCGCTCCAGGCCAGAGAACGCGCCGCCGCAGATGAACAGGATATTCGTCGTATCAACCTGCAGGAATTCCTGCTGCGGATGCTTGCGGCCACCCTGGGGCGGCACGGAAGCAACGGTGCCTTCCATGATCTTCAACAGCGCCTGCTGCACCCCTTCACCCGAAACATCCCGAGTGATCGAGGGGTTATCAGACTTGCGGCTGATCTTGTCGACTTCATCGATATAAACGATGCCGCGCTGCGCCCGCTCAACATTGTAGTCCGCAGCTTGCAGCAGCCGCAGGATGATGTTTTCGACATCCTCGCCAACATATCCGGCTTCGGTGAGCGTCGTTGCATCGGCCATTGTGAACGGAACATCCAGGATGCGGGCCAGCGTCTGGGCCAGCAGCGTCTTGCCGGAACCGGTCGGGCCGATGAGCAGGACGTTGGATTTCGCGATCTCAAGTTCGCCGTTCTTTGCACCGTGATTGAGGCGCTTGTAGTGGTTATGCACCGCGACGGAGAGGACGCGCTTGGCACGATCCTGGCCAATGACATAATCGCTGAGCACTTCACAAATCTCTGCCGGCGTTGGAACGCCGTCCTTGGATTTGACCATACTGCTCTTATGTTCTTCGCGGATAATGTCCATGCAAAGCTCAACGCATTCATCGCAGATGAATACAGTCGGGCCAGCGATCAGCTTGCGCACCTCATGCTGGCTCTTCCCGCAGAAAGAGCAGTACAGGGTGTTCTTGGAATCGCCGCTGGATGATTTGTTCATATGAATTCCATTCGGCCCACGGTAAGTCGAGACTCTTATGGTAAACGCTCTGTCAAGCCCTGTAAAACGCCGTGGCTGCGCTTTTCAGGCCTTAAATCACAGAACTTGACGGTTCTGTAACTGCATTTACGCCCGGCACCTGCCAAGAAACCGTAAATATGGGCGGAAAAGGTTCCGCCCAATTCACTTAACCGTCATCAGCGCCGGTTCTTCCTATTCCTCGTCGTCTGGGCTGCCCGGCCGTTCGTTCACCACCTCGTCGACGATGCCAAATTCCTTGGCTTCTTCGGCAGACATGAAACGATCACGCTCCAAGGCTTCCTCAACAGTCTTGATATCCTGGCCGCAATGCTTGACGTAAATCTCGTTCAAGCGCTGGCGGAGGCTTAGAATTTCACGGGCGTGAATTTCAATGTCTGTCGCTTGCCCAGAGAATCCACCAGAGGGCTGATGCACCATAATCCGGGCGTTCGGCAGGCAATAGCGCTTGCCCGCGGCACCTGCCGCCATCAGCAGTGAGCCCATGCTAGCAGCTTGGCCAATGCAGAGCGTCGCCACAGGCGCTCGGATGTATTGCATGGTGTCATAAATCGCGAGGCCCGCTGTCACAACGCCGCCTGGTGAATTTATGTAGAAGGAAATTTCTTTGTCCGGATTTTCTGCTTCCAAGAATAGAAGCTGCGCGCAGATCAGTGCCGACACTTCGTCATAAACGGGGCCGGTCAGAAAAATGATCCGCTCCTTGAGGAGCCGTGAATAGATATCATAGGCACGCTCGCCGCGATTGGTCTGCTCGACCACCATCGGCACAAGGGCGTTCATCGTCGGGGTTTGGGTCGCCGTGCTGGAAAACAGGGCGCGGGGATCAGAGGCTGTGGGATCGAACGCGGTCATGCGGCTCAGAGGCTCCAGTTATAGGCGCGGGGTATCGCGCAGACATTCGCCGCCGCATGCCTAATTTTTGGTTTAATTAGGGCGATTCGGCGGGCAATTCGAAAACGGTACAGCATTCATGCGGCCACTTGGTAAACAAGTTTGGCAAAACGTGATGCTGTACCACTAAATTGCGCGCCAACCGTGAAACGTCAAGCGGCGCTGTCACCAGCTGCCGCATCATCATCCTCAGCCAGCTCTCCAGCTGTTGCCGGACGCTTTTCCACTTTGGCCAGTTCCAGAATGAAATCGACGACCTTTTCTTCCAAGATCGGTGCCTGCACCTGGCCGAGCGCCTGCGGGTTCTTCTGATAAAATTCGTAGACCATCTGCTCTTGGCCGGGGAAGCTTGCGGCCTGGGCGCGGATTGCCTGGCTGATGTCCTGTTCGTTCACTTGCACATTATTCCGCTTGCCGACTTCAGCGAGCAGGAGACCAAGGCGAACCCGGCGAACAGCCAAAACGCGGTATTCAGCTTCAAGCTCTTCATCCGTCTTGCCTTCACGGACCTCTTCAGCGTTGTCGCCTTCAAGCTGTTCTTTAACTTGCCCCCAAATCGCTTCGAATTCCTGCTCGACCAAGGTCGGCGGTGCATCGAATGTGTGCGCTTCGTCCAGCTTGTCGAACAGTTCGCGCTTGGTGCGGCCACGCGCGGCTTCTTCGTAGGACTTGGAAATGCGTTCAGCGATCTGCGCCTTCAGCGTTGCCAAATCTTCCATGCCAACGCGCTTGGCCAGCTCATCATCAATGGTCGGCGCGGCTTTTTCTTTAAGGCCGTGCACCTTCACTTTGAACACAGCGGCTTTGCCTGCGAGATGCTCTGCGCCGTATTCTTCTGGGAACGTGACGTTCACTTCGCGCTCATCGCCAGCGGATGCGCCAACCAGTTGCTCTTCAAAGCCAGGGATGAAGCTGCCAGCGCCTAATTCCAGGTCATAGGCATCAGCCTGGCCGCCCGGGAATTCTTCGCCGTCAACGCTACCGACAAAATCAATGGTGAGAATATCACCGTCGACTGCGGGGCGCGCTTCCGTCACTTCCGTCGCCTCGCGGGCGGCTTCAGCCAGATTATTCAGCTCTGCTTCAATCTCTTCGTCTTTGGCCTGCACTTCAAGCTGGACCAGTTCGAAGGTCGAAAAATCTGCCGGTTCAATCTCTGGCATAATTTCGGTCTTGAGTGTGAACTCAAGATCTTTGCCTTCTTCGAATTCACCGAAGTCGATGTCCGGCTCAATCGCAGGCGTCAGGCCACGGTCTTCAAAGGTGTCATTGACGACCTGACGGACTTTCTGATCAATCGCCTCGCCCATAACGGACTTACCAAAGCGCTGACGCAGGATCTTGACGGGCGCTTTGCCAGGGCGGAACCCAGGCAGGGACACCGTCGGTGCCATTTCCTTCAAGCGATCTTCAACAGCGGCGTCAATTTCGCTCGCTTCGATCACCATTTTGTACTCGCGCTTAAGGCCTTCGGCCAGCGTTTCCGTCACCTGCATCCTGAATAATCCGTCGCCTGAGAAAGAAGATTATGTCCTAGCTTTATAGTGCCGATGGTGCGGGTGAAGGGACTCGAACCCCCACGACCGTAGGTCACCAGAACCTAAATCTGGCGCGTCTACCAATTCCGCCACACCCGCATATCGACATCGTAAAGCCGCTACGAACCGCGCGTTCTATAGCATTCAAGCCCACTGCGAAAGGCCTGGGGGCCCGGAATCGCCGTTGCAGTGATATTTATCATGTAATCCAGCACTGTTTAGGCCGTTTGCGCACGCCAGATAACGCGCGCCGCGGCGTCCAATATAGCATCTGCGTCGATACGCAGCGTGCGATACAGGTCGGGCAGATTGGCGGATTGGCCGAAACCTTCAACGCCAAGCGCTGCCACATCCCGGCCCGAAGCAGCACCAATCCACCCAAGCGTCGCCGGATGCGCGTCACAGATGGTGACAAGGCCTGCCCCCAGTGGGGCAGCGTCAAGCAATGTGCGGACATGTGCATGATCCAGCCGATTCGCCCGCTCAGCCCGAAGCCAATCCTCATGCAGAAGATCAGGCGACGTTATCACCAGCACCCCAGCATCTGGGCAATCTTCCAGCAGTGCGGCATGCGCCTCTAAGGCTTCAGGCACGACTGCGCCCATGGCGGCGATGATGATATCCGCTGATTTCCCTGGCGGTTTCAGCCAATAGGCCCCCTTCAGAACGGCCTGCTGAAGGCTCGCATCCATCTGACGTTGGGGCTGTTCTAACCCTCTGGTCGAGAGGCGAAGGTATGAGGAGACGCCATCATCAGACAGCATTTCCTCGAATCCCGCCTGCATAATAACCGCCAGCTCATCCACATAAGCCGGTTCATAACTGTGCAGATTGGGCAATCCCATACCGATGAGCGAGGTTGTCTGGCTTTGGTGCGCGCCGCCTTCTGGCGCAAGCGTCACACCCGAAGGCGTGCCAACGACCATGAACTTAGCCCCCTGATACAGGGCATAAATCAATGCATCGAGACCACGCGCGACAAACGGATCGTACAATGTTCCAACCGGCAGCAACCGCCGGCCAAACAGCGGTTCGGTCAGGCCAAGGGCCGCCAATGCCAGGAACAGATTGTTTTCAGCAATGCCCAACTCCAGGTGGCGGCCTTCTGGCTTTTCTTCCCAGCGCTGCGTGGACGGCACGTTCTCAGCCTTGAAGACATCCGCCTTCGGCTTTCGGCTAAACACGCCGGTGCGATTGACCCATCCGCCAAGATTGGTTGAGACCGTGACATCAGGCGAAGTCGTCACGATCCGCTCCGCCAACTCACCGCCGCTCCGGGCGACCTCAGCCAGGATGCGGCCAAAGCCTTCCTGCGTGGATGCCTTTGCTGATCCTTTGACTGCAAGGTCAGGCACCGCGATCTCTGCTTTTTTCACAGGCGGCGCGGTTTTCCGGGCGATGAAGGGCGCGGAATCGACCAGCGCTTGCAGTGCCGTGGCCTGATCATCAACACCGGCCCATGGCTCCCATTCAGCGCCGTCCGGCACATTGCGGGCTGCTTTAAAGGTGGCCATCTGGTCGACCGTCATGAGCCCGGCGTGATTGTCCTGGTGCCCCGCGAGCGGCAGCCCGAAACCTTTGGTCGTGTAGGCAATGAAGCATGTTGGCGCATCTGTTTTGGCTGCCTCATCGAAGGCTTCCATCAGGGTTTCGAGGCAATGACCGCCCAGATCCTCCATCAGCCGTGCCAGTGTTGCGTCATCCCGCTTGTCCAGGATCGCGCGAATACCCGGTTTGTGGCCAATCTCGTCCTCAATCCGCTCCCGCCACGCCGCACCGCCTTTGAAGGTGAGCGCGGAATACGTGCTATTAGGGCATTCATCGATCCAAGTGCGCAGCGCCTCGCCGCCAGTCTCGGCGAACGCTGCCAGCTGCCGCTTGCCATATTTGAGCTCGACAACATTCCAGTCCATGGCTTTGAACAGGCCCATGATCCGATCAAACAGATCATCATTGACGACGCTATCCAGGCTTTGGCGATTGTAATCAATCACCCACCAAACATCACGAACGTCGTGTTTCCAGCCTTCCATCAAACATTCGGCGATATTGCCTTCATCGAGCTCCGCATCACCAACGATAGCGACCATGCGGCCGGGTTCTTCACCGGCTGCGGGGTTCTTCAGGCCCTGATGCGCAGCCACATAATCCTGCGCCAGGGACGCAAACACCGTCATCGCAGCGCCCAAACCAACAGACCCCGTTGAGAAATCCACGTCATCGGCGTCTTTGCTGCGGGATGGATAGGCTTGCGCGCCGCCAAGTGCACGGAATCGTTCCAGCTTTTCACGGGATTGGCGGCCCATCAGATATTGGATCGCATGATAGGCTGGGCTCGCATGGGGCTTCACCGCCACCCTGTCTTGGGGCCGCAGCGCATGGAAATACAGCGCGGTTAGAATTTGCGCGCAGGACGCGCTCGACGCCTGATGCCCGCCAACCTTCAAGCCGTCCAGATTTGGGCGAATATGATTGGCGTTATGGATGATCCAGCTGGACAGCCAAAGCACCCGATCCGCCAGTGTTTCCATCAGCTTGACGCGATTTGATTGCGGCTTGGAATGATCAGACATGGCAACGGTCTCCCCGAAAACAGATGGTGCCAGTATAGCCGGGTTCAAACAGCGCATTCTTGTTTTCTTGCGCGCCCATAGCTCGTATATTGCGCAATCATGCTAAATTATGCTATAACTACGCTACATCATGCCAAAATTCACGATTGATCAGACAGACCTGCGGATTCTGCAAGCGCTACAGGCGGATGCTGGTCTTAGCAATGTAGCGCTTGCCCAGAGTGTCGGGTTATCACCGTCGCCCTGCCTGCGCCGGGTACGCGCCCTTGAGGCTTCGGGCGTGATTCGGGGCCGTGCCGCCATCATCGACGCCGCCGCCGTCGGATTGCCCGTCAGCGTCTTCCTGCAAGTCACGCTCGAACGACAAACTGAGGCTAATTTGGAGGCGTTTGAGGCCGCTGTCACAAACGCCCCTGAAGTCATGGAATGCTATCTGATGACCGGCGACGCAGACTACCTCCTCCGCGTCGTCGCCCCAGACCTAGACGCCTTCCACCGCTTCCTGATGGACCGCCTGACAAACCTCCCAGGCGTCGCCAATATCAAATCCAGCTTTGCCTTGAAGCAGGTTAAATACGGATACTCACTACCTATAGACGTATGATTCTAAATATTTTCCATTGTATCCCTCAAAAAACATCCTAAAGTTTCCCAATGGCATATACATTGGGGGAAATATGCAAACTGAGGCTTTATCCGTCGGTGCCCTATTCAGGCCCGACCGCAGCTTTCGCACGCCTTTGTTCCAACGTCGGTATATCTGGACCGAAACCGACCAGCTAGAGCAGATTCCCATCATTCTGGTTCATAGCCTGCAGCTGTGAAGTAGCTCCTGCAGTCGTTTGGCGTGAGGTCGTCGATGGCGTCTCGGATGGCGTCCCAGAGATCTGGGAGATTACGGGCGGCGGCTTTTCT
>CALLKY010000141.1 GCA_938083135.1 uncultured Alphaproteobacteria bacterium
CGTCCTTGGCTCTAACAGCATGAGTCAAAAGCTAAAGGCCAACCCAGTACCTCTGTGACCCGCAGTTTTCCTAGTCTCATTATATTTTGTGCCATCTATAACGAGTTGCATCAGGGCTATCTCAAGGGTGGAAAAGCGGAATATCCCGAGCTGAGACCTATCTGATTTTGTCAAATTCCCCACAGGAAGGAGCCGGAGAACACAACATTTGGTGTGGGGTGATTGTTAGGGCACTGCATATAGTATCTGACTATGTATCTAACTAACTGAGTTCTTTATTTTATTGCTCGCGGTCTTAGCTGGCTTTTGCATCAGCCAAGGGGCAGGTGTTCTAGATAATTCAAATGCTACACGCGTCTGATGCCTGGTAGCGCATATGATGTCAGTTCAAAGACTGAATGATTCGGTTAGGAAGTGCCTACCTGGATGACTTAGGTCGAAGCCTGGTGGAGTGATTCTAGGAGAAAAACGTCTACCTAACGTCTACCTAGACTAACATTCTATTTTCTGACTTGTCGTGGGAATGTTCTAAGTCATTGGGAAAATTGGTCGGAGCGGCAAGATTCGAACTTGCGGCCCTCTGCTCCCAAAGCAGATGCGCTACCAGGCTGCGCTACGCTCCGTCCATTCAGCATCGACTCTATGTGACCGACGCCGTGGCGGGTGTGTAGCGGGTTCTACGCTGCTACGTCAATCGCCGCCGTAGCTCTGGATAGAAAATATTTGCAAGAAGGAAGAAACTGAAGCCGATACTGGTGACGATAATGACTGCAGTTGCGCCACTTTCCAGGGATCCCGCGATCCAGCCAATGTTTAAAATTCCAATTGGCCCGCAGCCAATACACATCGCCAATACGCCCATGACACGCACGCGCATATTTCCCGGTGCCCTGGATAGAATCAAACCGGACTGCATGGACCCGAACCCCGAAAGCCCAAATCCGGCGATGAACAAAAATGCGCCAGCAGCATAAATCAGCGATACGCCGCCCAGCAGCCCCATTGCTGCGAACAACCCCATGCAGGCGATGTATGTGCCAGCACCAATCGCAAATATTCGCGCAAGCTGCGCCGGTTTAGCGAAGCCCGCGACCAGGGATGCCCCACAGAGCGCGCCAAGGCCTTCAAGGCTAGTAAGCGCCCCGGTTTCCAAGGCTGTCATTGAAAAGCTTTGCACACCAACGACAGGCAGCATGGATACACAAGCGAAGCCAAACAGGTTCAGCACAATCGTGATAACCAGCACGGCCTGAATGACTCGTTCTTTGCGAATAAACCGAAACCCGGTCATCAGGCTGGCGAACACTGGCTCTCGACCAGTACTTTCGCTCCTTGCGCCCCTTCGGACGCCTGCCAGCAAGAATGCGCCCATGAAGCAGACAAAGGCCCCAAACGCGAAGGGGCCTTGAATGCCTGCAAACTGCAAAAGTGCCCCGCCCAGAAAAGCGCCGGATGCGCGCGTGATGCTATTCGTGGCGCTTTCGAGGCCCATTGCGCGAGGCAGTCTTGCCGGACCAGAAATATCGCCAATCATTGTCCGGCGCACCGGTAGCTCAAATGACCAAAAAATGCCGGAATATGTGACGCCTATCGCGACGTGCCAAAGCTCAAGCGAATCGCGCATCGCAAGCACGGCAAGCGACGAATACATAATGGTCATCAGCAATAATAAGCTGACCAGGATCACGCGCCGGTCCAGGCGCTCGGACCATGCGCCGCAGAACGCGCCGAGTAAAAACATCGGCAACATCCGCAGGAACAGCATGTAGGAAACCGCTTCTGCGCGGTCTGTGACCTGGAACGTATAGTAACCAACGACAATCACATCCATCCAACGCATCACGCCGACTAGGCCGCCTGCAATCCAAGTGCGCATAAAGTCGGGGTCAGCGATGAGTGACGGCGGGCGCTGTGCCGGATCGCTGGGCGCTAGGGCGGGGGCATCGGTCATAGGGTCAGGGGCAATCTGGTGATGCGCATTCTCTGGCGCTTTGTATTAAAGCGTTGCTGTGCTGAAATAATCATCAGAACAGCATAACGTTTAATCTGCAGCCAAAGTCAAAGGAACATTCTCCCGATGCCCACAATCGATCACGCCCGCCTGACCGACGCCATTGCGGCTATTGTCGCTGCTGGTGGCAGCGAGGCCGCTGAAGCGCGCACCGTTGCTGATAACTTAGTCGGTGCGAATCTGGCCGGGCATGACAGCCACGGCGTCGGCATGATCCCGGCTTATATTGGGAATCGCCTGACGGGCGGTCTTGTGGCGAATGCCCATGTTTCGGTGGAAGTCGATAACGGCGCGGTCGTCGTGCTGGACGGGAATTCAGGCTACGGGCAGGTCGTTGGCCAAGAAGCGATGGATATAGGCATTGAGCGCGCACGGGAGTTCGGTGCGGCTGTCATTGGCCTTCGCAACGCCCATCACATCGGGCGGATCGGCCAGTGGGGCGAGCAATGCGCTGCGGCTGGCCTGGTCTCCATGCACCATGTGAATGTCATGGGGCATAAGGCGATTGTGGCACCGTACCGGGGAACGGACGCGCGCTATGTCACCAACCCCTACTGCGCGACATTGCCAGCGACTGACAACAATCCGCCAACCGTGCTGGATTTCGCAACGTCGATGGTTGCTATGGGCAAGATCAGGGTGGCCCGTAACAAGGGTGAGCCCGCACCAGAAGGGGCGCTGATGGATTCTAAAGGCCAACCAAGCCGTGATCCCAACATTATGTATGAGGAGCCGATTGCGGGCGCTTTACAGCCTTTCGGCGCGCATAAGGGCTATGGTCTTGCACTCATGAATGAAATCCTGGCCTCGGCCATGACCGGCGGCCTCGGCTGCCGTCCGGAAACGAAATATGATCCGCCAAAGATCATCAACAACATGCTGTCTATCATCATTGACCCAATGAAGTTGGTGAGCCGCCAATTTTTCAATAGTGAAGTTGACGCCACCATCGCCCACGTCAAAGCCTCCCCAGCGGCGGACCCCGCCAAGCCCGTCCTGGTGCCAGGTGACCCTGAACGGGCCTCCCGCAGCGCCCGAACGAGCCAAGGTGTCCCCGTTGATGACGAAACTTGGCGTGAGATTACCGCTGCCGGCGTCAGTGTTGGGCTGACAGACGCTGAACTCAACAAAATCGCAGGATTGGCGGCTTAGGGGAGGGACGGGACATGCCGACAATCGCATCAGACAAACTCGAAGACGTTTGCCGCCAGATTGCCCTCGCCAGAGGCAGCGATGCAGCGGAGGCCGAATTGGTGGCCACAAACTTGGTTGCCGCTAATCTGACAGGCCATGACAGCCACGGTGTGGGCATGCTGCCGCGCTACATCAAGGCGACGTTTACGGGGGAATTGGCGATCAATTCCCACGCGGAAGTCGTCACCGACCAGGGCGTTATCCTGCAGATCGATGGCCATGCCGGATATGGCCAGGTGATCGGCCATGAAGCGATGGAAATGGGCATTGAGCGAGCGCGGATGTTCGGCCTCTGCGTCATGACGATCCGCAATTCCTTCCACCTCTGCCGCATTGGTGCCTGGGGGGAGCAATGTGCTGCGGCGGGCATGGTGTCCATGCATCATGTGAATGTCGTCGGGCATCCGGGCATGGTGGCGCCGTTTAGAGGGTCTGACGCGCGCTACGCCACCAATCCTTATTGCGCCGTTCTACCCGCCACCGCCAATAATCCGCCGACGGTGCTGGACTTCGCGACCAGCGAAGTTGCGGCAGGCAAGGTCCGTGTTGCGAAGAACAAAGGCGTGCAAATGGCACCTGGCGCGTTGATCGATTCCAAAGGCCAACAGACGACCGACCCGTGGGTACTCTACAATGAGCCCAAGGGTGCCATTGGCCCGTTCGGCGGCGTGGAAGCAGGCCACAAAGGCTATGGCATGGCAGTGATGAACGAGATGCTGGCCGGTGTCCTGTCTGGCGGCCAGACCTGCCGGCCAGAGACAGATCACGACGAGGATGTGATTTTAAACGGCATGCTCTCCGTCATCATCAATCCTTCGAAGATGGTTGATCTGCAGGCCTTTGAAGCTGAAGTGGACGCGACCATCGCGCATGTTAAGGCATCACCTGCCGCCAATCCTGATGAACCCGTGCTGGGCCCCGGTGACCCAGAACGCCTGACGCGGGCTGAACGTGGTGCCCAGGGCGTGCCAGTGGATGATGAAACTTGGCGCGAGATGCTGGAAGCCGGTGTCAGCGTTGGAATTGCTGAGGAAGACTTACGCGCAATTGCGGGCGTGAACTGAGGCACATTTATTCCAGAACCCTCGCCCCCCAACGGAGGGAGAGGGCAGGGTGAGGGGGGTGCTAGTTACAGTATTGAGTGCCTGCGGGGCTAACGCTGGTTCCTATCCGCAACCTTCCCCCCTCACCCTCTTCCTCTCCGCCCGTTGGGGGGCGAGGCGACCCTCACGGAGGCTTTCTCAATAGCGTGGATATTTCGCAATGAGGCGCTCGCGCTCGTAGGCTGCCAGGGGAAATATTCTTGGCGTTGCGGAGTAGAATTTATCTGGCCTGCAATTGGCGGGGCGCCCGCACATCAGCAAGGTTGGATCGGCGTTGTGGCGGAGGCCGAGGACATGGCCGAGTTCATGGGCAATCACGTTTTGGGTCACGTTTGGCAGATGGAACGGGTTGAACCGCGCACCTTTGATCGCGACCATCGCTAGTCCATAAGTGCGGGACCCGGCGGCAAAGGATACGAAGTTAGTGTTTGCCAGAATAATCACCACGGACCCGCAATATCGGCGGATGTGATGCGGAACGTTCTTTGGCCCATAGTCCCGATTAGCAATCATCGCGCGGCTGTGATTAGCGGCATAGGTCTCATCGGCGCGGGCGAGGGGGGCAATGCGGATGTTGCCGAAGCGGAAACCGCTGCCGATACTGCTCAATTCCTCATTCCAGAACGCAATGGCCTTCCGGGTCATCACAATGCGTGGATCGCCCGCCTCTGCCAGGATCACGATATCTGGATTGCGCAACCAAACACGCCCGCGCCCAGGCAGGTACCGGAATTGCGCGCCGGGAATACAGGCCTCGTGTGCTGTAGATGTCGCTGGTTGGGCTTCAGCGCCTGCAAACCAACAGGCCAGAGCAAACGCTGCGATCAGGGAGAGGCAAGCTTTCAACCAGTCTCTCCCTTGGGTCGGTCTAGTAATCGCCGCGCCTGAGCGCACGGGCCTGGCTGCGTTTCCAGTCGCGGTCTTTGATATCGTTCCGCTTATCGATCTGGCGCTTGCCTTTGGCGAGGCCGAGTTCAAGCTTCGCGCGGCCACGGTCGTTGAAATAGAGCCGCAATGGCACCAGCGTAGCACCTTCACGGCGGACAGAGCCGATCAGGCTATCGATCTGCTTTGAGTGCATCAAAATCTTCCGGTCTCGCCTGGGCGAATGGCCGAAGTTCTGCGCGCCTTTGTATTCTGGGATATGGGCATTGATCAGCCATATCTCGCCGTTCTTTTCACCGGCGAAGCTTTCGCCAATGCTGGCCTGGCCATTGCGCAGGGATTTGACCTCACTGCCCGTCAGGATCAAGCCGACTTCAAGCGATTCCTCAATCTTGTAGTCGTGGCGGGCGCGGCGGTTCTGGGCAACGAGCCCGTGAGAGATCAGGCCGCTGCCCTTTTTGGTCTTAGCGGCCATGGGTCAGGTCTTCCTTAAATTGGAATAAGAAACGCCCGCGACGGATCACCATCGCGGGCGCTTTACATGGGTATCAAATCAGATAAGATCAAGCGCGCTCATAGCGTCTTTCATGCTCTTTTGCGCAGCTTCCGTTGCGGGCTGCATAGGCAACCGAACTTCAGGCGATGCTTTCCCAAGCAGGCTCGCGCCATATTTGGCACCAGCGGGGCTTGGTTCCTGGAACATAGCCAGATGCAGCGGAATCAGGCTGTCATTGAGCTGCGTAACCCGTTCCATAGCGCCCTGTTGCCAGGCTTCATGCATCATGGAGCAAAGCTTTGGTGCCACATTCGCTGTCACCGAAATACAGCCAACGCCGCCCTGCGCCAAATACGGGACCGCAGTGCCGTCTTCGCCAGAAAGCATGCACCAGTCTTTGCCGATCAGATTTTTTTCGACCAATGGGCGCGCCAGGTCCATCGTCGCGTCTTTTACGCCGACAACGTTGGAGAGCTTGGCGATCCGCGCCATGGTTTGTGGTGTGATGTCTACGATGGACCGCGGTGGGATATTGTAGACGATCATCGGAATGTCAGCAGCGTTGTTCACGGCCTCAAAGTGGCGGAACAGGCCTTCCTGACTGGGTTTATTGTAGTAGGGCGACACCACGAGAATGCCGTCAGCACCTGCTTCCTTGGCATGCTGGGCAAGCGACATGGCTTCCGCAGTCGAGTTTGATCCAGCGCCTGCAATGACCGGAACCCGGCCAGCGGCGGTTTCGATGCAAAGCTCGACCACGCGTTTATGTTCATCATGGCTCAAGGTGGGCGACTCGCCGGTGGTGCCGCACGGAACCAAACCGTGGGAGCCTTCGGAAATCTGCCATTCGACGAATTCCTGGAACGCTTTTGCGTCCACTTCGCCGTTCTTGAAAGGGGTAATAAGAGCCGTCAACGAACCGCTAAACATAATAGAGCCTCCGGGCATTCCACAGGCGCATATCGCCTGATTTGCGGGACGATAAACCTGAAGTCCCGCGCTCGCAAGGAAGTGCTTTGCGGATCAGGGGCGCTGCGCTTAGATTGCTGCCATGCAAGGCGGCGATCAGGCCGGACATTTTTGAGGAGGCTTGCATGGCTGATAAGGTGCTCGAAGGAGCTGGCGCTTGTGTATTTGATGCGTATGGCACGCTGTTTGATTTGATCGGCCCGGTCGCTCGCCGCGCGGCTAGGGTCGGCGATAAAAGCACTGCGTTGAGTGAGTTATGGCGCCGCAAGCAGCTTGAGTATTCCTGGCTGCGGTCCCTTATGGGCGAATATACAGATTTCTGGACGATCACCGGCGACAGCCTGGATTACGCGATGGACGCGCTGGAAATTGATGATCTGGTCCTGCGGTCTGACCTGATGCAGCTTTATCTCTCGATTCCCACATATGATGAAGTGCCAGAGGTCCTGGAAACCCTGAAGGCCGGCGGCTTAAAGACGGGCGTACTGTCTAACGGTGCACCGATCATGCTGACCTCCGCGATCAATTATTCGCAAATCACGCCATTGTTAGATGTCGTATTTTCTGTTGAGGACGTTGAAGTCTTCAAGCCGGATGTGCGGGTTTATCAAATGGCTGTTGATCGCCTGAAGCTGGAGCCGCAGGACATCGCGTTCTTCTCCTCAAACGCTTGGGATGCAGCGGGGGCCGCTAGCTTTGGCTTCCGGGTGGTTTGGGTGAACCGCCTTGGCGCGCCGCGGGAACGCTTACCCGGTGAGCCCGTTGCTGAGGTACGCTCGCTCGCGGATGTGCCAGCCTTGTTTGGGCTCTAAGGCGCATTACGTCTATCACTGAATATATCTTGTCTGCATTAAAGGAGCCGCCCCATGGCGCTGACGAAGATTCCTGCCGCTGAAGCTGGCATGCCCGATTTTCCGTTTGCGCCGCCATTAACGGAACCTGATGTCTTCAGCCTGACAAGCCACGCCCGCGCTAAGGAAGCGCTGGAACTTGGCCTGAAAATGCGGGAGCCAGGGTTTAACGTCTTCGTCGTCGGCGATGACCGCAGTGGCCGGATGACGGCGACGTTGAAGTTCCTCGAAGATGAGATGCGCCAGCGGCCGAAGCCAAATGACTGGCTCTACCTGAACAATTTCCGCCGCCCCCACCGCCCACGCCCAATGGCATTACCTGCAGGCATGGGCCGCCGTTTCCGGGACCGGATCGCAAAACTGATCCCCCAAATCAGGGAAGGCTTGCAGCACGCCTTCGGTGAGGAAAGCGCGCAGGCGGACTTGCGCAAGACACAGGAAGCCCTGGCGGCTGAAATCTCCAAGCGCCTGGAAGCCTTGCGCGGCGAAGCGCGTGCGCAAGGCCTTGACGTTGCGCAGACGCCGCAAGGGATGCAGGTCGTCCGTGCAGGCGGCGAAGACGCACCGGAATGGCTAAGCTTGCCGGAAGAAGATCGTCGTAAGATCGAAGCTGCAGGCCGTGAAATTGGCCAGAAGCTCGGCGCTTTCAACGAATGGGCCGCTGGCGAACAGAAGAAGGTTGCAGAGCAAGCTCAAGGCATGAGCAAGACGATCGCTGAATCCGCAATTGCTCTGCTTGTTGATGGCGTCAAGCTAGAGTTCACGGAACACACCGGAATCGCCCGCTGGCTCGATGCATTGAAAGAAGACGCTGTTGAGAATCTGCAGCAATTTAGTGCCGAAGCGGCCAAGCAGCCTGGATTTCAACCGCCGGAGATCCGCTATGCGGTCAACCTGCTGGTGGATCACGCTGACGATGAACATCCCAATGTGGTGCTGGAAGCCAACCCGACATACCAGAACCTGTTTGGCCAGTTAGAATATCGCCAGGCCGGGGCGGGGGTTGCCACGGACTTCTCTCTCATCCGCGCTGGATCATTGCATCGGGCCAATGGCGGTGTGTTAGTGTTGCGTGCAGAAGCGCTGGCCGCTCAACCAGTTGCCTGGCAATTCTTGAAGGGCGCTATCCGGGATGGCGTGATCCAGATTGAGGAATTGCACCGCTTCAATGGCATTCCCATTGCTGGCGCGCCACGGCCAAAATCAATTCCTCTGAAGCTGAAGGTCGTGATCGTCGGCGCGCCGCGCTGGTACTACACGTTCTTTTCGGCAGACCCTGAATTCCAGGCCTATTTCAAAATCAAGGCCGATATCGATTCCGATATGGAGGCGACCGCCCCCAACCTTTCAGGCCTGGGTGCCGTTGCGCAGGAGATGGCGGAGAAGCGCGGATCATGCGCGTGTTCCGAAGGTGCGCTGACGGAGCTGTTCGGCATTTCAAGCCGCTGGGCTGCTGATCGCACAAAAATATCCGCCCGCTTCGAAAAGCTGGATGACTTGATCGCAGAAGCCGTCATCATCGCCCGCAGCAATGGCCGCAAGGACACGATTGAGCAGGAAGATATCCAGGCTGCCCGTGCAGCCAAGCTCCGCCGAAATAAACGTGTTGAAGATCGCTCCCAAGAAGCAATCCTGAAGGGCGCTATCAAAATTGATGTTAAGGGCGAGGCGATTGGCCAGGTGAACGGGCTGACCGTCCGTAGCCAGGGTGATCATTCCTTTGGTGGCCCATCTCGCGTCACGGCGCGCGCTTATATTGGGCGCCGTGGCGTGCTGAATATCGAACGCGATGTCGCCATGGGTGGGCCTATCCAGCAGAAAGCGGCGATGATCCTGCAAGGCTATTTTGCTGGCCAATTCGCCCGCCGCATTCCGCCATCCTTCACGGCGTCTATGACGTTTGAGCAGAATTATGGGGGCGTGGAGGGTGACAGCGCGACCCTGGCGGAAGCGGCTGCAATCATCTCCGACTTGACGCAATTGCCCGCACGCCAGGATATCGCGATCACGGGATCAATGAACCAGTTGGGGGTCGCGCAGTCCGTCGGCGGCGTGCATCACAAGGTCGAAGGGTTCTTCCGCAGCTGTGTTGAAGCCGGTGGATTAACAGGAACTCAAGGCTGCATCGTACCAGCGAGCAATGCCGATAGTTTGGTGCTGGATGAGGAAGTGACCAGTGCGATCGCTGCCGGAACCTTCTCTATCTGGACAGCAGAAACACTGTCTGATGCTCTAGAGCAGCTGCTCTCAACGCCAACAGGTGAGCCCGATGACGATGGCGATTATCCGCCAGACAGCATCTTCGGCCGGGTTCAGGCCACCCTCCGAATGTTTAATGATGAGCTTAACCGATCTGAACGATTTATAGGATAGAACCACCCTCAGACGCGTAGTTGTTTGGCGGTGATGCTGTGAAGCACCCGTTGCTAACGTTCGCCACCTAGGTAGCTTAAGTGCCTAGTTGGAAGAGGGAAGTTTTGCTGATGGCCGTCTCTGAATCGTTGAATGTGAATGTAGAAATGGACGCCGCTGCGTTTGATGCATTCGATTGTGTTAAATCATCTATATTCGTACTAAAGGTTGAAAATAGTCAACGGCCAATCTATGCCGCGTTCAATGCTTTTGCCTGTGATGTTGCAGGTTTTGCTGTCGAGGATGTGCTGGGCAAGACCGCTGAGGAAATTTATGGAGGACGTTTCGGATCGCTGGCATATGCCCGGCATGTCCAAACAATCTTCGGCGGACGCCCTGTCAGTTATGAGCTTACGCTGCCGCTGCGTGGCCAAGAACGCACAGTACGGACGCACCTGGAGCCCGTATTTGATGATGACGGCGATGTTGTCTACCTCGTAGGGACCTCAGCAGATATCTCAAGCGAACAAACGCTTCGGGAAACCCGGATCGATGCGGAAACGCAAATGCGCGAGATTGAGAATTTTGTGAACCTGGCCGCCCATGATCTGCGTGCGCCGATGCGTCAGATCACGATGTTGCTCGATATGCTGCGTGATGGGTTTGAAGATCACAACGATGGAAAAGTCGAAATCATCAAGATGCTTGATGATGTTTCAGCCAATGCAAAGACACTGATTACAGACTTGCTGGCTCAAGCGCAGGTGACGGATTTAGAGCCGAAGCTCAGTACCTTTGGCCTACGAGACCTTTGTTCGAGGGTTATGGTAATGCTTGACCCGACGGGCGCGCATGATGTGCAGGCAGACAATGTTCGCCTCACTGCAGATGAAACGGCATTGCAAAATGTCTTGAGGAATTTGGTCGATAATGCATTCAGGCATTCTGGCGATGCATTAAAAAAATTGACGATCTCAGCAACGGCCATTGGCAGCGATGTGATTGAATTTTCAGTGCGTGATTATGGCACTGGTTTTCAGGGGGATGCGGCCGCATTACTGGAAGAAGGTAAACTGCGTAAAGGCGCGGGCTTTGGGCTGCTGGGCGTGCGGCGTTTAATAAACGCCCGGGGCGGCACGATTACCGCGCGGTCGCCAGAGGCAGGCCCCGGTGCCCTTGTGAAGTTTTCCCTGCCAGGCAAAATCGAAGCTGCGGATTCGATTTGACCTTGCAACAGGATGTCTCACGGCATGACCAAACTGACTCAATCCAGCCTGACTGGCGGTGGATATATTACGCCTGAGTTCCTGACACTTCAGGAGTTCCCAGAACGCGCCCGCGCTAACCTGCCAGATACGACCTGGGATTATTTGGCGGGCGCGGCTGAAACCGAAACCACATATCTTCGTAATCGCTTGGCCCTGGATTGCTTGGCGTTCCGGCCTCGGGTCCTGCAGGATGTGACTACATCTAACGTGACGGGGCGCTTTCTTGGCCGGGATTTGCGTATTCCTGTCCTCCTGGCACCGATTGGCAGTTTGGAGAGTTTTGCCGAAGGTGGTGGTGTCGCTGCTGCAAAAGGGGCCGATGCGTTCGGTGTTGACCATATGCTCAGCTCCGTCTGCCAGCCCGATATGGAAACCGTTGCCGCCAGCGTCGATCAACCAACACTGTTTCAGCTCTACGTGCGCGGCGATGACGCCTTTGTCGATGATGCCGCCGTTCGCGCTAAGGATGCTGGATATCGCGCGTTCTGCATCACGGTCGATACCGTAGTGTACTCCAGGCGCGAGCGGGACATTGTGCGGCGATATCTGCCAGCAGGGCGTCGCCGGGGTGGTAGTGGACAGAAATTCCAGTCTGGCTTTGATTGGGCCAAAGTCGCGCGCTTCAAAGAAAAGCACGACATGCCGTTAATCCTGAAAGGCATCGCGACAGCAGAAGACGCCGCTAAGGCAGTCGAATATGGCGTCGAATGCATCTACGTCTCTAACCACGGTGGTCGTCAGCTAGACTTCGGTCGGGGTGCCATTGATGTGCTGCCAGAAGTCGTTGAGGCCGTTGGCGGCAAGGCCGAAATCGCAGTTGATGGTGGGTTCTGTCGCGGTACGGACATTGTAAAAGCAATGATCCTGGGTGCGGACGTTGTGGGCATCGGCCGAATGCAGGGCTATGCCTTGGCCGCTGGTGGCATAGATGGCTTGGTCCGTATGCTGGAACTGTTGGAACGTGAATGTGAGTCTGCGCTTGGCCTGCTCGGTGTGCGGTCTTTCGCGGAACTGGATTCCAGCTATCTGACGACAGCCCCGCCAGTGTACAGCCCAAGTGAGTTCAGCGCCTTCCCGCATATCCGGTTTGGCCGCCAGCATCCCTAGGGTCAGGACCAATTTTATGGGTCCTGACCCTTAAGCGGTAGACTTTAATTCGCTATAATATTGGAACGGATCATGCGGATTGGTCTTGCATCTAAGGGGTGGTTCAAGGCAGTGTCCCGCCGAATGAACACCTAATTCCTAAGAGGAAAGGCTTCGCATATGCGTAAAGTCGTAATTGCATTGGCCGCAGGCCTTATTGCCAGCTCCATTGGCGCGCTCCCAGCGTCTGCACAGCAGGCGCAACAGAACGTTGAGCGCACGCAAAGCGGCGATTGGTCCGTTGAATGCGTACAGAACCCGCAGGCCGGGCGTCTCTGCCGCATGGTTCAGAATGTCAAAGACCCGAAAAACGGCAATCCGCTGATGGAAGTTGTTGTTGCGAAGCCGCCCAATCAGTCTGGCGTGATCTTATCGCTGCGCGCGCCGCTTGGCGTTTGGCTGCGTCCAGGGCTGACATTCGGTATTGATGGCGGTAAGGCCGACCGCGTGAATTTTGAGTTCTGCCTCAAAGGCGGTTGCTTAGCGCAAATCCAACTTGCTGCTGGTAAGGTCAATGCCATGAAGCGCGGCTCAAAGGCTGTGATCGGCATGCAGAATATTCGCCGTCAGAAACTCAATCTGACTGTATCGCTCCGTGGGTTCACGGCGGCCTACGGCAAGCTTTAATCTTTAGGCGCAGGGCAGACAGTGTTTAAACGCTTCAACATTGATATTGAGGCCCAACGCATAATCCTATCCTTTATCGCGCTGGGCGTGGCGCTGCTGATCGCCTTCCTCCAGGGAGACGATCCAAGACTTGCCAAAGCGATGACGGAGAGCGCTACGCCGCCTCCAGTCGAGGCGCAGCAGCAAACCGCTGAAGCACGGTCTGTAACGCCTGTCCGTAGCCGGGATGATGCAGTCGTCCAGGCGGTTCGGTGGCTGAAGGCGCAAGAGGGTGGCAAACATCGGGGGCACACCATCGCCCGCCATGTGGGTAAGTCCTATGACGATCTGGAAGACCGGATCAAACGGGACAACAAGAGCGTCGCATCCGGTTTCTTTGATACAGAATCAGCGGCTATCGCGATTGTGCGCACCATCAATCACAAACCGAACAAGCCACGGGTTCAAAGATGGCTCGCGGACAATGATAGCAAGCGACGCCTGGCCCTCCGCCGATTCTTTGACAAGCCAATCGGCCGCATCGCCTATCGCGGTGGTGATCGACGCCAAGGCAACACCGCTGTCGTGGTGCTCACAAAATGGACAAGTAAAGGCAAGCAGAGCTATCGCTTGCTAACGGCCTATGTCGAGAAGTAGCGCGCTGCCCGCACTCTCTGAAGATGGCATGCTGTGGCAGCTTTTGAAGGCCTATGCCAATGAGGACTGGGATGAGGGGCATGCTCCTTGGCCAGCACCCGCAGTTCAGTTTCTAAAAGAGGCGAGCAAGGCTGAAGCGGCGCAATTGGCCGAAGAAATTGCGGTCACCCAAGCTTTGGCTCTGGATGATTCAGGCTGGCAAGCGCTTCTAGCTGCTGCCGATGTAAATTGGGCAGTGTTCGCGCATCCCTATGGCCTAACGCGCTGGGCGCAGGGTCTACGCGACCGCGCCCTGGCCACCGCCTATGGTACTGACCCTAGCGAGACCTGACCCGGCGTCATATCCTTTTGCACTTAGCATAAGGAACTGATGCCTTGACCGATCAAGCCTATACCCCCGACCCACCGCTACCGATCCCGCAACGGAACGCTGACAATGCGCCTTACTGGGATGGAGCTGCGGAAGGCAGGCTCCTGCTGCAGCGCTGCCGGAAGAACGGCCAAGTCTGGTTCTATCCTCGCCAGATATCGCTTGCCACCTGGGACGCGAATGACGTCGAATGGTTTGAAGCGTCTGGCAGGGGAGAGGTGCATAGTTTCAGCATTGTCCACCGTGCTTCCGAGCCCGGATATAGGCCGCTTACACCCTTTGTCGTCGCCCTGATCGACCTGGAGGAAGGTGCGCGCATGATGACCAATATCATCGGCCCAAATGCCCTTGATGTGGCGATCGGGGACAAAGTCCGCTGTGTCTTCGAGGCGCGCGGTGAGGGCATAAACGTGCCTCAATTTTTGCTGGAGGAGCGTTGAGCCATGGCGAGACACATGCTCTCAGGCGCGGCCAGTATTGCTGGCGTTGGCGAATCTGAAATCGGCAAAGTCCCCAGTCAATCTGGAATAGGTCTTGCCGCACAAGCAGCAAAGCAGGCAATGGATGAAGCAGGCCTTCGCCCCAGTGATATTGATGGATTGCTGACAGCCTATTCGATGACGGAGCCCTATTTCATGTTCGGCACGGTCGTTGCCGAATATTTAGGCATTCAGCCAAGCTATCTTTCATCCATGTTGCTAGGCGGTGCCACGCCAGCTGCACTTGTGAACCATGCGGTTCAAGCCGTGGCGACAGGGGCAGCGACAAACATATTGGTCGTTGTTGGTGAAAACCGCGCGACGGGGCAAACGCGGGATGAAGCCGTTGCTGCACTCTCCAGTGTTGGCCATCCCTACTACGAAAAGATCTATGGCCCGCTGATCCCGGCTTTCTACGGCATGATCGCAAATCGGCTGATGCATGAGACCGGTGTAACACGTGAAATGATGGCAGCCGTCGCCGTGAACGGACGCTTTCACGCGGGCTTGCATCCGAATGCTCACATGTCCCAACCCATCACGATTGAGGACGTGCTGGCATCCAAACCCATTGCAACACCGTTGAACATTTTGGACTGCTGCCTGATTTCAGACGCCGGTGGCGCGCTGATTATTACGGCTGCGGACCGCGCGCGGGATATGCCATCGCAGCCTGTCGATATTCTAGGGTTTGGCGAGTTTCACACCCATGAACACATTATGGCCGCGCCCAGCCTGACGGAGTTCGGCGGCAAGCAATCGGGTGCTGCTGCCTATAAAATGGCAGAGCTCAGCCCGAAGGATATCGATTTTGCAGAGCTCTATGACTGCTTCACACCCGTCCCCTTGATCGAGATGTCTGAGGCTGGGTTTGGCACGCCAGAAGCAGCGGGGGAACTGTTCTTGACGAAAGAAACCAATTTCGACGGCAAGTTCCCGGTCAACACCCATGGCGGCATGTTAAGCCATGCCCATGCAGGGGCGGCAGGTGGATTGTTTGCCATCATTGAGGCTGCACGCCAGATACGCGGCGATGCTGAAGGCCGCCAGGTTATGAAGCGCGATCGGGCCTTTGTGCACAATGAAGGCGGCATCATGTCATCCCATTGCTCGCTAATCCTGGGAGCGGGCTGATGAGTGGGCCAAAACATGTTATCGATTTGTCTGGCAAAGTGGCGCTGATCACGGGCGGTAGCCGTGGCCTTGGCCGGGAGATTGCACTTGGTATGGCGGCAGCGGGTGCCGATATCATCGTCGCTTCCCGAAAGCTGGACTCGTGTGAAGCGGTATGCTCAGAGATTGAGGCGCTTGGGCGGCAGGCATTGCCAGTTGCGGTCAACATTTCCCATTGGGATCAATGCGATGCGTTGATTGAGGCCGCGTATGCAAGATTTGGACGGGTTGATATCCTCGTCAACAATGCGGGTAAGTCACCGCTTTATGATACGCTAACCAGCGTTGACGAGCGTCTGTATGACGTTGTGCTGGACCTTAACCTGAAAGCGCCATTCCGGTTGTCCGCCGTTATCGGGGAGCGCATGAAGGCGGAGGGCGGCGGTGCGATCCTCAATATCTCTAGTCGCGCGGCGATCCGTCCGCAGGCGCATCTGGTGACCTATGCGGCCGCCAAAGCCGGGCTGAACGCCATGACGGAAGCCATGGCTGACGCGCTTGGACCAGAGGTGCGCGTAAATTGCATCATGCCGGGGCCGTTTCTAACTGATGTCTCAAAGGCATGGGATATGGAGAAATTTCAGCAACGTGCAGATGAGCAGATTGCGCTGCAGCGCGGTGGGCAGCCCGATGAGGTTGTTGCAGCAGCACTCTACCTTTGCAGCGATCACGCCGGCTATACGACTGCTGCAATCCTCCGCATTGATGGTGGTTGTCGTTAGGGAGTGGTGCGCTATTCGGCAGAGGCTGAATTTGCGGCGGCGGCGGATTCTGGCGGGGTTGGTCCGCTTAACCGTTGCGCCATGCGCTCGAGTTGCGTTTTGTCGGCCAAGTATAGTGTACGGCCTTTGCGGCGGATCAGGTTCACATCGGACAATTGGGCGAAAACGCGGGCCACGGTTTCTCTGGTCGTGGAGGCGCGGGCGGCGAATTCACGCTGCGGCGGTGTTGGGTAGATCAGCCAGGAACCGCTGGTGATTGGGTCTGGCGTTGCAGCGCGGCAAAGCTCCAGCACGACACGTTGCATAGCGCCCAATGTAGCCAGGTCCATAATCCGCTCGTCGCAAATACGGACGATGCCTGCCAGGCGCTGCAGCACGCTCAATGCGATTTCTGGCCGCTGTGTGATGAGTTCCTGGAAAAGCTGTGGCGGCAGGGCGGCAATCGTGGCGCTTTGATTGCAGACAGCGGATGCCGAGCGTGGCTCCCCATCAATTGCGGATAGCTCGCCGAAATACTGGCCAGCACCAAGCGTTGCATATGCGACGGGGCGTCCGGTCATTGAATCCCGCATTTCCCAGATGATCGGTAATTTTCACCCCACCTCACCATGAATTAGATATAATATTCAGTCTGTTGGAATGGTTCGAGGGCAACTTCAATGCGGACCCCAGAGGGTGAAGCCAATCTGTCGCCTCTGCGCGTT
>CALLKY010000142.1 GCA_938083135.1 uncultured Alphaproteobacteria bacterium
CAGAAAAGCCGCCGCCCGTAATCTCCCAGATCTCTGGGACGCCATCCGAGACGCCATCGACGACCTCACGCCAAACGACTGCAGGAGCTACTTCACAGCTGCAGGCTATGAACCAGAATGATGGGAATCTGCTCTAATAGTTGGTATGTATTTTTTAAATTGAGAATTTTTGAATAAAAACAACACGCTATAAAAGTAATTGGTGCCTAGGGGCAGAATTTCTAAAGGCAAACTGCAAGACCTACAAATTCGCGGGATAATCCTGCGCCTATTCGACAGCTTTCCTAGCTTAGATCCACGCCATGCCTGAGCCTATAGGGAGCCTAAGGATCTTGGATATTTCACTAAGTTATTGTTTTTATTGGTGGCGGGAGAGGGATTTGAACCCCCGACCAAGAGATTATGATTCTCCTGCTCTACCGCTGAGCTACCCCGCCTTTCCTTCGGCGGCGGCATTCGCAGCGACCGAAGTGAGGGCGCTATATGGCGGGCGTAGTTTCTGCTGTCAAGATGGTATTGTTGCCTGCGTCACCGAGCGGATGCGCTGCAGTGGGTGCGGCCTTAATCCATCCGCCACCTAAAACGCGCGTGCCATCATAAAAAACACAAGCCTGGCCGGGGGATACACCAAATTGTGCCGTATCTAAGCGGACTGTGACGGCTGTCTCCAAGCCTGAATCGTCCACCTGCAATACTGCCGGAACAAGCTTAGCCGCCGAGCGCAATTTCACTTGGACCCGGGCACCATCCAGCGGCCCCTCACCCAGCCAGTTCACTTCACGCAGATGTGCCTCCCCGCAGGCGAGCGCTTCGCGTGGACCGACAATGACGCGCTTGGCTGCCGGATCCAGCCGCAACACATAGTAAGGGTCCGCATGGCCACCGATATTTAGGCCCTTGCGCTGCCCAACCGTGAAACCAATCACACCGTCATGCTGGCCCAGCACTTGGCCACTTAGGTCAACAATCTCTCCGGGCTCAATCGCGCCGGGGCGGAGCTTGGCGACGACATCCTGGTAGCGACCGTTTGGTACAAAGCAAATGTCCTGGCTGTCAGGCTTCTCTGCGATCGCAAGGCCGAACCGATGGGCGTGCGCGCGCGTTTCATGCTTGCTCATACCGCCAAGCGGAAAGCGCAGAAAATCCAGCTGCTGGCGGTTGGTTGAAAACAGAAAGTAGCTCTGATCCTTATCCGGATCCGCCCCGCAGAGCAGTTCAGGGCCTGCAGGGCCATCCTGCCGCTGGACATAGTGACCGGTCGCCAATGCTGCAGCACCCAAATCCTTGGCTGTATCCAGCAGGTCCCGGAACTTCACGCGCTCATTACAGCGAACGCAGGGGATCGGCGTTTCGCCTTGCAAATAGCTATCCGCGAACTCATCCATAACGGACTGGCGGAACTTGCTTTCGTAATCCAGAACGTAGTGGGGAAAGCCGATCCGGTCCGCCACCGTGCGGGCGTCATAGATATCTTGGCCAGCGCAGCAGGTGCGCCCCGTGGGCACAGCATCACCATGATCATAAAGCTGTAGGGTGACGCCCACCACGTCATACCCGGCCTCGTGCAATAGTGCTGCAACGACAGAGCTATCCACGCCGCCAGACATAGCAACAACAACCCGCGTCGACGCTTCCGGCCCTGGTAAGCCAAGGTCGATGTTAGGTGGGGCGATTTGGGGCTTAGTCATTGGCGCTGCTTCAGTCATGCTGCGGGAGATAGGCCCCGCTGGCGGCTTGTGCAAGCACCATTCGGTATTAGAGCTTAAAGCCTGGCCCATCAAAGCGCCCGACAGTGGCGATTTGATCAACCGGATTGCGACGAAGCTTGGTGAGCATTTTCACCGGCTTGCCCATCGGCACGACAGCGGCGACGGCATAGTTACTTGGCGCGCCGAGCAGCTTCTGCACCTCTGGCTCCATAGCCGCAGCGAGCGTTGTGATCGTGCCGCCAAAGCCCGCCTGCCGCGCGCAAAGCAGCACATTCCAAACGAACGGGTAAATCGAGCCACCGCTGATTACGCCAACACGGTCAAGGAACTGGTCCATTGAGGCGACGACAGAAAGGTCCACCATAAACACCAGCACAACATCCGCCTTACGGAACGAATCCGTCAGGTGGGGCGCTGGCTCTGTCGCTGCGATCTCCGCATCGGAAACTTTTGTTGGGTTGATAGTATTCCAGGGGCTTTCGCCATTCTTGACCTGGGCCGTGTAGCGCTTCGCCGCTGGGGCAGCCAACTGGGCGAGCGCCTCACGGGTTTCAGCATCCCGTACGATGACGACGCGATTTCCTTGGCGATTGCCGCCGGACGGCGCGAACCGGGCGTTATCCAGAATATCGAACAGAACATCATCGGGGAGCGATTCGCCCGTGAATTCGCGCGCCGAAAAGGTCATGCGCATAACATCATTCAATTCCATGGCGATTGCCCCCTTATGGATATTTGCAGCGGTCCGCCGACACGACAATAAAACCGCGCGGACCCGTTACGATATTAAAGCGGAATTCCGTCCCGCCCATGACAACCCCATGTGACAGCGGCAGCAGGCCTTTGGCTTCACTGGTCTTGCCGCCGACACGTGTGAACTTGATTGTGACTGGTTTTGCCGGATCAAACCAAGCTTGTGGCCGACCATCACCGCCAAGTGCGGCCTTGCCTGTCCCGGTGACGACGATTGCGGACTTGGCGAACCCAATCCAGTTATTTTTGCCGCGCCCGCCCTGCGTGCGGAGAATGAAGCGCTTGGTGATGGGGCGATTCTGGCACTCATTCGCTGCCTTCGCCTCACGGATAACGAATGACAGGCGTTTCGGCGGGACGCCATTGTCCAGTTGCGACTGCAGCTGGCGAAACAATTCCTTTGCGTCCCCCGTCGGCACATCCTGCTCGTAACGGGCGTTCCATTCGGCAACCTGCGTCTTAGAGCCACGAAGCTGGACGTTCAGGTTCTGATTCTCTGCGTCCAGGCTATTAAATTGGCCCTGTAGCTCAGCCAGTTGCTCACGCAGGCTACGCACTTCACGCTGTGCAAACGCAGTCCCTGTTTCGTAGGCAAAGAAGCCCAGCAGCACCAGCGCCGTCAAGGCGGCTGCGAACTTCACCAGCATCATCCGCCGTTTGCGCGTTTGGCGGCGACGGCCTTCTCTTAATCCAACGGCCATTCAGTAATTGCTTTCCCAGCTAATTTTTTGCGTCCAGCCATCGATCGACCGCCAGATCGCAACGCTTTTTTAAGGTTCTATGCCGCATCGTACCGCCACGCAAGAAATTGGGAGATAAACCATGCAGCAAGCCGCTGAAGCCCTTTCGGGAAGTGATCGACGCCAATATGAGCGTTACCCTTGCCCCCATTATGCCCAGGCGTTCTTTGCCAGCCAGTGGCGTGATTGTGGTGTCGCCGATATTTCAGCAGGCGGTGCCTTGCTCGAAACCACGAACCGCCCGCCTGTGGGTGATATGATCACGCTTTTTGTCGAAGATGTGGCGGAAATGCCTGGTGTTGTCATTCGGCACACAGGCGATGGATTCGCGCTTCGGTTCGATCTGTCGCCGCTCACCAAGCACTAAGCCCGCATTTCCCAGATGATCGGTAATTTTCACCCCACCTCACCATGAATTAGATATAATATTCAGTCTGTTGGAATGGTTCGAGGGCAACTTCAATGCGGACCCCAGAGGGTGAAGCCAATCTGTCGCCTCTGCG
>CALLKY010000143.1 GCA_938083135.1 uncultured Alphaproteobacteria bacterium
ATCTACGACGCGACGGCGAAGATCGACAGAGAGGGCTTTGGCCATGCAGGCTGGCCTCCTTCACCAGCCCTCATGATGAATCACAAAATAACGCCAAACGGAATCCCTAATGATTCAATTGCCGCTCAATCCGCTCTAGACGTTCACGCAACCGTGCCAATGACTGCGCATTGGGCCCAATCAACAAATGGCCAGTGCCATTCTCGCCTTGCAAGCTCGGTCCTGCTATACCAATCTTTGACAATGAGCATGCTATGAGCGCGCTGAAAACAATCGCGCTATTGCTCGAATTTTGAGAAACCCAGAACTGTGAGACACCGATGAGCTTGTACTCCGACTATTTGGCCGAAATTGAAGACCGTAAGACGCAAGGCCTACACCCCAAGCCAATTGAGGACAGAGCCCTTGTTTCAGAGCTGATCGCACAGATCAAGGATACGGGTAACGAACACCGTGAGGCGTCTCTCAAGTTTTTCATCTACAACACGTTGCCCGGCACGACGAGTGCAGCGGTGGTTAAGGCGCAGTTCCTGGAAGAGATCATTCGCGGCAAGGCCGTGGTTGAAGAGATCACGCCGAAATTTGCGTTTGAGTTGCTGTCCCACATGAAAGGCGGGCCCTCCGTTGAGGCCTTGCTGAATCTGGCGCTTGGTGACGATGCCGACATTGCGAAGGACGCAGCCGATGTCCTGAAGACGCAGGTGTTCCTGTACGAGGCAGATACAAACCGGCTTGAAGCCGCCTATAAGGCAGGCAATCCGCTCGCCGAAGATATCCTGAAAAGCTACGCCAATGCCGAGTTCTTCACCAATCTCCCGGAGATCGAGGAAGAAATCAAAGTCGTGACCTATGTCGCCGCAGAAGGGGACATCTCCACCGATCTGATGTCACCGGGTGCCGAAGCGCATTCACGCGCCGACCGTGAACTGCATGGCCAAAGCTTCATCTCGAAAAAGGCACAGAAAGAAATTGAAGCACTCAAGCTTCAACATCCCGGCAAACGGATGATGATGATCGCCGAAAAAGGCACCATGGGCGTAGGCTCATCCCGGATGTCCGGCATCAACAATGTCGCTCTTTGGATGGGCGAGCAGGCGAGCCCCTACGTCCCCTTTGTTAATCTCGCACCAATTGTCGCCGGCACCAACGGCATCTCGCCGATCTTCCAGACGACCGTGGGCGTGACTGGCGGCATTGGCCTTGACCTGAAGAACTGGGTCAAGAAGGTCGACGAAGATGGGAACGTTATTGTCAATAATGACGGAAATCCAATCCTGGAAGAAAAGTATTCCGTCACAACGGGCACGACCCTGACAATCAATACCAAGACCCAAAAGCTTATGAGCGAGGATGGTTCCCAGGAATTTGCTGACCTAGCCTCCGCGTTCTCGCCGCAATCGATCGAGTTCATGAAGGCTGGCGGCTCCTACGCGATTGATTTCGGGAAGAAGTTGCAGGTTTTCGCCGCAGAAACGCTCGGTGTCGCGCCAAAGCCGGTCTTTGCGCCGTCCAAAGTCGTGTCACATCCGGGCCAAGGCCTGACCGCAGTTGAGAAGATTTTCAACGCCAATGCTGTGGGCGTTCCAAAGGGCACTGTGCTGCACGCGGGGTCTGACGCGATGGTCAAAGTGAACATCGTCGGCTCCCAGGACACGACGGGTCCGATGACGGTGCAGGAACTGGAAGCCATGGCCGCCACCGTGATTTCCCCGATCCTGGATGGCGCCTACCAATCCGGGTGTCACACAGCTTCGGTTTGGGACAAGAAAGCCCAGGCCAATACGCCGAAGCTTATGGCCTTCATGAATAATTTCGGCCTCGTCACCGGCCGCGATCCTAAAGGCAAATATCACGCCATGACGGACGTTATTCATAAAGTGCTGAACGACATCACGATTGACGACCGGGCGATCATTATTGGCGGCGACTCCCACACCCGTATGTCCAAAGGTGTAGCATTCGGCGCAGACTCCGGCACCGTGGCGCTGGCTTTGGCGCTCGGCCAAGCGAGCATCCCCGTCCCTGAATCCGTCAAAGTGACCTTCAAGGGCACAATGGGCGGCCACATGGATTTCCGCGATGTGGTGCACGCAACCCAAGCCCAGATGCTGGCGCAATTCAACGGGGAGAATGTCTTCCAGGGCCGGATCATCGAAGTTCACATCGGTACGCTGCTCGCGGACCAAGCGTTCACCTTCACGGACTGGACCGCGGAGATGAAGGCCAAAGCATCAATCTGCATTTCCAATGACGAGACGCTGATTGAATCGCTCGAGATCGCCAAGGGCCGTATCCAAGTCATGATCGACAAAGGTATGGAAATCTCGTCAGGCATGCTTCAGGGCCTGATCAACAAGGCGGATGAACGCATCGCGGGCATCAAATCTGGTGCTCAATCGGCGTTAAAGCCCGATGATAACGCAAAATACTTCGCCGAAGTTGTTATCGATCTGAACGCCATCAATGAGCCGATGATCGCCGACCCGGACGTCAACAACATCGACGTCGCGAAGCGTTACACCCATGACACCATTCGGCCAATCTCCTACTACGGCGGCGAGAAGCAGGTTGATCTCGGCTTTGTCGGATCATGCATGGTGCACAAAGGTGACATGAACATCATCGCGCAGATGTTCCGCAATATCGAAAAGTCCGGCGGCAAGGTGGAATTCCAGGCACCACTGGTCGTCGCACCGCCAACATATAACATCGTCGATGAGCTCAAGGCCGAGGGTGATTGGGATATCCTCCAGAAATACGCCGGTTTCGAATTCGATGACATAGCCCCTAAAACTGAGGCGCGGACGGAATACGAAAACATCCTCTATCTGGAACGTCCGGGCTGTAATCTTTGCATGGGCAACCAGGAAAAGGCGGCCAAGGGCGATACGGTCATGGCCACCTCTACCCGGCTTTTCCAGAACCGTGTCGTGGCTGACTCGGACGAGAAGAAGGGTGAATCGCTGCTTGCCTCCACGCCGGTGGTGGTGCTGTCGACAATCCTTGGCCGGACGCCAAACATTGACGAGTACAAGGCCGCAGTAGACGGCATTGACCTCACGAGGTTCGCGCCGCCAGCAGCTTAAGCGCTAAGCGCCTTCATACGCCGCTGAATAGGACATCTAACTGTAGCCTATGATGCGCCTGTTAGCTTGGCCCCGCCTCCGTAGCTACGGAAGCGGGGCCATTGGCTACTGGATGCCGAAGGTTAACTTCATCAGCCGAAAACGAGATCGGCTGGAACGATTTCAATCCCAGCGAAGCCCAGCAACGTAACGCTGTCACCATTGACGGTGTCGATACGCTTGTCCGAGCCGAAATCAGTGAACGTCAGGTCCGCGAAGGTGACGCCGTTGAAACGCACTTGATCAAAACCCTTCTGGAAGTCGACGATCACATCATCGCCATCACCAGGAGTGAAGACGAAAACGTCGCGCTTACCGCCGCCGAACAGCCGGTCGTCGCCAGTCTGCCCGAACAGGCGGTCAATACCATCACGACCAAAGATGGTGTCATTGCCCGGTCCGCCTATCAGTAGGTCATCGCCGCGGGCACCGTTCAGATAATCGTTCCCAGCGCCACCATTCGCATAGAGGGCGGCGTCCGTGCCTCCGCGATTGCGCAGTTCATCATCACCGTCACCACCCCGGAAATCGACGAAATTGACACCGGCATCCTCGATATTGTCCACGACAAGCCGGTCATTGCCGCCCTTCGCATTGATCAAAACGGTCTCAACATCAGTCATTGTAATGGTGAATTCGTCGAGATTAATCCGCGACAGGATCGCTTCGTCGTTAACAACGCCTAACCGCAGTTCGTCGCCGAGCATGGCATGGGTGTTTGCGCGAACAGTGTCCGCCCCCTCCCCGCCGTCGACGATGTCGCTGCCGTCTCGACCAATCTGGCGTCCATGCCACTCGATCAAATCATCACCACCAGCGCCCATGATGATGTCATCGCCATCAATAGCCGTAATCTTATCATTATAGGCCGTGCCGATGATGGTTTCGGACGCCGCCGTCCCGCGAATGTCTTCGCCAACGCCGCCGTCTACGGGCAGCAGTTTGTAGATCTTGCCATTGTGCTTGGAGAGGATGAACACCTCACCGTCTTCGTTCTGCCCAAAGCGCAAATCGACTCGTTCACCGCCCACCTCAGCGACAATGATGTCTTTGAAGGACTGCTCAACACCTTCGAACTCAAACTTGAGCTCTTTGATCTCGGCTTGTTGCCCTAGAATGAGATCATCTTCTGAGACATAGAAAACGCGGCCGCTGATGATGTCACCGAAGAGGTATTTGCCGAACAAGTCTGGCGCATCATCGTCCCGGTAAACATAGCCACCGACACTGGCTAGAATACTGATGCCATTGACCTCTGTCGCTTCATCACGGTCAAACTGTGCCACGGGATAGATAAAATTGTAGCTCGCGTCGTTGGCTGGCAGTGTGTAGACGGCATTGTCCACCGGATGGGACGCACCGTCCGGGGACTGTGAGAATGTGCCCTCACGCAAGGGCCAGCCATAATTACCGCCGGCCACGCCAATATTGATCTCCTCCACCTGCTTCTGGCCGATATCATTGAAGATCATCCGGCCTTGCCCGCCGGTGTCGAACACCAGGTTCTGATGATGGCGGAGACCTGTCGCCCAGATATAGGGCAGCGCGCCGGTCTCATTCAGAAAGGGATTATCCTGGGGGATGCCATAGGCATCACCATTGTCCTGCTCCAACGGATCAAGGCGCAGAATTTTGCCACGGGGATTGTCCAGGTCCTGGACTTCCATGAACGGGTCGCCCGGTGGATTTACGATCCCGTCGCCGGCGGCGATATAGAGCATGCCGTAATCCGCATCACCCACTTCGGCATTCGGGTTGAACATAAGCTGTTCGGTATTGTGATGAAAGTTCGGCTCAGAAATGCGCAGAATTTCGCGCGCCGAGTTGGGATCAATCTTATCAGGATCATTTGGGTCGACGGTCCATTCCGTCAATGTCGAATGCCAGATCAGCGTGAACGGACCATCCTGAATTTCGACGCCCGCCTGGGCGCTCGCGACCGACATGGTGGCGACGGTGTAAAACTTGCCCTCACCGTCAGCACCCGGTTTGTAGAAGTCAGGATGGAAGGCGAAAGAGCGCAGGCCAGTTGGGTTCTGATTGTCGATAAGATCAGCACCGTAAATCGCTTTCAAGTCCAGGATCGGCGTAGCACCAACGCTGCCATCGGCCTCAATGATTACGATCCGGCCGCCGTCGGATTCACCGGCATACATCCGGCCCGAGCCATCGCCAGAATGATAGAGTGAGACTATTGAGTTACGTGTGAACTGCTGCCCGCCCACGGGCAGTTGTGCGTATTCCTCAAGCTTGATCGTGATATCGCCAAACCCAATCGTTTCAGCGATCGGATTCGTTACTAAATCTCCCATAGAACTTTCAGCTCCCAAATAGCCAAAGGTGATGTCAGAGTTGTCAGACCCGTATCAAAGGGTCTCAGCACATCCACATTGCCTGTGGTGCAGGCGGCGAAATGAGTGCCATTCAGCCATAATGGCAGACCAATTCAGTTTGCAGATATCGCGACTGACGATGTGATAGTCGAAGTGGGAGATGTTATGGACGGTGGAGTGGTTGGAAGTAAACCGCTGTAGACGCTTGATATCTTAGAGCATATTCAAAATGCCGGGTGTGCAAGTTGTCTGCTCGCGTATTCCACTAGCAACCACATCATTGATGCAGCTCAAGCTACAGGCACTTCAACGCCGCACCATAGGGTGCTTGGCAGTCTTTCAGATAACCTTGGCGCGACCAACGTGCTTCATCCATCTGCGCAAAGGTTTAAGCATGGCCGTAGTCGGACCACATCTGCTGAACTGTTGCGGCAGCGGGACGGAATTCTCATGCAAGAACCTATGGACCGCCACTTATTCACTCAAACCCAACGGCTCTGGCGGTGCCATTCTTCGGGCTACGTCAGGGTGTTCGCTGTTAGGAAGGTGCGCAGGTGGCGGACGGCCACGGCCACGCGGTCTTCAGGCTCCTTCCAAGGGAAGAAGGTCATCTGCGCATTCGGGGCCAACATGACTGTTTCCTCAGCCGTGGCATAGGGATGCGAATCTGTGTCGTCTGGCATGACGAGGACAGGCGTTGTGCAACTGCGCACGAAATCGCGGGCCACGCTGAATACGAAGTCAGGATTTCCATACATCTTCGACAGGAAGGCATCACACATATCCATCGTGATATCGGACCGTTTTTCGCACAATGCCGGCGCCCATTTGGTCATATTGTTCCGGTAAAAATTATCCGGAATCTCGGGGCGGAACCCGCTGGGTGTGGCTGGCACGGCAGCAATTACTCGCTCGGGTGCGCGTTCCAGCATTTTCCAGATGAAGGGGCCACCGATGCAGAAGCCAATGACCAGGAATTTGTCGTACCCGTGATGGTCCATCAGGCCGAGCAGGTCATCAATGTAAGAATCCCATGGCCGATCAACCTCCACGGGGCCAGAGGACTGGCCGCCATTAGCATTGCGCAGGTCCGCGGTTATGCAGTGGAATTGGTCGTTGAGGGTGTTCATCGGGTTGAACGGCGTGCGTTCAGATAAATAGGCGATGTTCGCGTTCAGCCCGCCACCAGGAATGACCAGCAGCGGAAAGCCCGAGCCCGCTTCCTCATAGTAAATTTTGACGGAACCGTTTTCATAAAAAGCCATGGCGGATATCCAAAAAAGGGGGTGGAAAACGCTGATCGCAGGATGTCGAGTACCACCTTAATGAACCGGACAGCATCACTGCAATCAGAAATCGCCATCTGGCTCAACCAGCGGGGCATGTCGGACCAACAGCACGAGGTCTCTGAAATTCCGCATAACCGTGGTTCAAGCTTGGTTCGTCTGACAGTTCCGTTTTGCCTAGGCTGGACATGCGGCAGCTTTAGCTTTGCACCGGCAGCATCTCGTATCTTTGAGGTGGTAGACCTAAGCTTGGGTGGCAACCCTCTCCCGCCGCAGCGCATAGAGCCCGCTGGCGATCACAAGTCCGCCACCTATGAATGTCCACCGATCGGGGATGTCATGAAAGACGAACCAGCCGATGACGACTGCCCAAAGCGGCATGGTATAAGCGAACGGCTGCAGCGTGGACGCGGGCGCGTGTCTGAAAGCCGTCGACAATAGGTAATGGCCAATAGCGCCAAGTGAACCCAGCACCAGCAGCCAAGCCCAAGTTATGGGATCAGGCGTGCGCCAAACAAACGGGGCGACCATAGAAAACGCCGCACACCCAACCATGGCAGAGAAGAGCGTTGTCGTTTGGACGCTGTCCCGACGCCCGACCAATCGCAGCAATATCTGGAAGCAGGCCCAACAGGATGCGCCGCCGAGCGCTATCAACGAGATCGGATCAAAAACGCCTGTGCTAGGCCGAATGATGATGAGAACGCCTATAAAACCAAAAGCAACTGCCGCGGCGCGGCGGGGTCCAATCTTCTCGCCCAGGAATATCGCCGCCAAGACCATCACTAGCAATGGCGCTACAGCGAAAATGGCTCCAACGTCAGCCAGCGGGAGATAAGAGACAGCGAAAATAAACGCGCTCATCTGCCCAAGCATGATCAGAGAGCGGAGCAGTTGCAGGCCCGGCGTCGCAGACCGGATCGTCCGCCCCAGGCCATTGCTGGATGCCAACGCCAAAGCAAATATGAGGAATACCCAAAACCGGATCGCCAAGATTTGCGGGACCGCCAATGTATCCGTCAGATGTTTTGAGATCGCATCCATGATGGATAGCAGAAACATCGCCAACACCATCAAAGCGATACCAAGGGCTGGTCGATCAGTGCGAGGAACTTCAACAATGTGCAAACTGGACTATCCCGTGGTGTGTCTTTTTAAGAACTGTCGCACCCGGTCAATTGTACGGTCCTTGAGTTCTGGTGGGGACTTCCAAGGAAATACTGTGATCTCAGCGTTTGGTGCCAGGGAGGCGATATCGACGGATGTTTGATGCGGATGCGCTGGAATATCGTCCGGCAAAACAAGCATCGGCGTCTGACAATTGCGGATCATGTCGCGGGAAACGCTGTAGAGGAAATCTGGGTTCGCCCGATAAAGATTGTGCAGATAAGGCGCAATTTCTGCTTCGTTCAGATCAGGCCGCCGCCTTAGAAGTTCTGGTGCCCAGGTCTGTATTCCAGAGCGGTACATAACGTCTGGGTCTTCTGGATAATGCCCGACGGACTGGCAGAATACTGCTGCCACAACCCGCTCTGGCGCGCGCTCCAGCAGCTTCCCGGCGAAGCAGCCACCAATGCAATATCCCATAAAGGCAAACTGGTTGATGCCCAGGTGATCCATCAGCCCTAACTGATCATCAGCAAAAGCGCCCCATGGATCATCAGTGGCAATTGGCCCGCTGCTTTCCCCACCATTGGCGTTGCGTTGATCCATTGTGATGCAACGGAAATCGCCCTTAAATTCCTCCATCGCATTGATTACGGCACTTGGCCATGCGGCCATGCGAGAATTCAGGCCGCCGCCGGGCGTGACCAACAGCGGAAACCCACTGCCGACCTCTTCGTAACGAATGCGGACGTCGCCATATTCATAGAACGGCATGCGAAGTCTCCTAGGGTCAGGCCCTAAGGCCAATGCTAAACTCCCAGAATATTAGGCGTTCTGAGCGGACCTGTCGTGATGTTTTAAAAACCACGTTACGCCGGCACCTTAAGCTGCGCACAGTCGCCCACGCGATTCCTTTGAAGCTTTACGGCAGGCAGACCTGAGTATTCGTGCTTGCGTCTCTTTGTTGCGCATGTCAGCGTTTATCCAACGGCAAGAATAGTCATTGAAGAGGAGGAATGTTCTGATGGATGTCGGTTACTTCATGATTTTTTCCAGCTACGGCTGGGATAACCAACCGGATGGCGAAACCTGGAAAGAGGAACTGCGTCTGGCAGATGTCGCAGCAGACCTTGGCTTCGACTGTTTGTGGTCCACCGAGCATCACTTCGCGGACTACTCGTTCATTCCTGACAACATCCAGCTGATGACCCATTTGGCCGCCAAGCATACCCATATCGATGTCGGCACAGCCGCCGTTATTCTGCCGTGGCATGACCCGCTGCGGGTGGCTGAACAGATTGTAATGCTGGATATTCTGAGCGAGGGCCGTTTGCGGTTTGGCATGGGCCGAGGCTTGGCGCGGCGGGAGTTCGAAGGTTTCCGTCTGTCGATGGATGAATCGCGGGGCCGCTTCGACGAGGCATCCTCCATGATTATCAACGCGCTTGAGACTGGTTTCATCGAAGGCGATGGGCCAATTTACAAGCAGCCGAGAACCGAAATTCGCCCACGTCCGCAACGGTCCATGGCAGGCCGACTTTACTCGGTCGCGACCAGTGAGGAATCTGTAGAGTCCGTAGCCAAACTCGGCGACGTCCGAATGGTTATGTTCGCTGATCGTCCTTGGGAAATGCGTGCGCCGGTCATTAATTATGGCCGTGAGCTCCACCTCAAACACCATGGCCGACCGGCTCCGCCGCCAATGCTGACCGACTTTGCCATCTGCGCCGACAATAATGAGAAGGCGGAAGAGATGGCGCGGAAGTATCAGGGGAAATTCACTGAAAGCAATTTCTACCACTACGAATTCTTAGGCCAGCATTTCGCCAATGTGAAAGGCTATGACGGCTATCAGGAGAAGGCTGAATTCGCGCGCCAGGCAGGTGGGGATCTGAAACCGGCTGTCGAAAATTTCATGAAGTCAGCTAGTTGGGGAACGCCTAATCGTATCCTGCGCGAGTTGGAAAAGCGCCGTGAGGTCGTCGGGGATTTTGAATTGAACGTCTCCTTCCGATTTGGCGGCACACCCTATGAAGTGTCTGAGGCCAGCCTGAAGCTGTTCGCAAAGGAAGTTCTGCCCGTACTGAAGACGTGGAAGGCCGAGGACGCCGTCGCAGCCGAATAAAGAGGCAAGCACCAAGAAATTTATCACGGTGCTTGGTTAGCAAGGGCGACGGCGGAGGATTATCTGGCCGAGCGGGCGTACCGCCTTGTCCGCCAAGGTCAACTGCCACGACCATATATTTACGTGGAGCAGCAGTGCCATATTTCCCTCCACCGTTGCCCCAAGGCCTAGAGCGCAGTGCGTCGCTTGGCCAAGCAGCCTGGCGCTCTATCACATTGATTGCGGGCAATTTATGCTGACTAATCTGATTCAGATTGGTCGGGAATTGCCCTAGCGTGGAACCTCACCTTCCAACAAAACACGATGCATGACGCGGCCAGCCTGCATGTCATAGTCCGCATGCGCTTGGTGCATCACGCCCCGGTTATCCCATAGGACAAGATCGCCCGGGTGCCATTGGTGGCGGTAGGTCACATCGGGGCCAATCGTTTGGTCCAATAGACTGTCCACGAAAATCCGGCTGGCTTCCGGCTCCATGCCTTCGATGCGCTCTGTCTTGCCCGGGTGCAAGTAGATCCCCTGCCTGCCAGTCTCGGGATGTGTGCGGATCAGCGGGTGGAATTGATGGTTGCCAAAACGCGCACGATCCGCCTCGCTAACATAGCCATGATCCTCAATCTTGTTGACTGTGCGCAGCCCTGTCAGTTCCGCTTGCTGGGCCTTTGGCAGGCTGGCATAGGCTAGTTGCATATTTGCGAAACTTGTGTCGCCTCCGCTCTCCGGCAACTGCACCGCATATAACGCGGTCACTTTTGGCGGCCTGGCATGGTTGGTGTGATCAGTATGCCAAGCGCGAGACCCTACAGGCATAACGCGACCATCCGAACCCTTTGGCGCTTTGCGACTGTCGAGCACGGCAATCTCCGGATGGCCTGGCATCAACATGTCTGACAAGTGCTGCGGCATGGTTTCCCCGAACAGTCTTAGGGCCGCGAGAAGCTCAGTCGGGTCGAGGCTCTGGTCCCGGATGACCATAACCAACCGATCCGCGAGCGTGGTTTGCAATGTTTCAATGTCTTGCTTTGAAACAGATGTAGCAAGATCAATGCCTATGATCTCGACGCCCAATGCATCGCCTAGCGGCCTCATCCTTAGCGACATTCTGGTTCCCTTTCCCGTTGTGCGGCCTAAGCGGCGTCGGCCAGCACCATATCGGCTGCCTTTTCGCCGATCATAATACTCGGTGCATTGGTATTGCCGGATGTGAGGGTCGGCATGATTGATGCGTCGGCGACCCTGAGACCCGTGATGCCGTGGACCCGCAGGCGCGCGTCCACCACGGCCATCGGGTCGGTCCCCATTTTACAGGTTCCGACAGGGTGATAGGTGGTCTCGGCCGTCTGCTTCACCCAGGCAATCAGTTCATTATCGCCGAGCAGGCCGGGATCGGGAAATATCTCCTCAATCTGCAACGGCTGCATGGCTGGCGCGTTCATGATCGTGCGGGTCATGCGGATGCCGCTGAGCGTAATGTCAGCGTCCTGCGGTGAGGACAGGAAATTGAAATTGATTGCGGGCTGAACGCCTGGGTCATTACCAGCAATATGAATGTTGCCTGTACTTTCCGACCGCAGCGGATGGGTGAAGGTTGTAAGGCCGGACTCGCTGTCCAGTTTGTAGCCAGGCGCGATCAGCATAGGGAACCAGCCGATGCAGGAATCGGGCGTTTCCAAGCCGTCACGGGTGCGGAAGAAGGCGCGTACGGGGGCTGCTGGCAAACCCAACAGGCCTGTGCGCTTTATCATGTATTTCAGCACCTCACGGACGATCCCAAGGCCGCGTGCTTTATCGTTATAGGAGTATCCCTTTGCCCCAATTCTCCACCGCATGCGCGGGGCATAGTGGTCGCGTAAATTCTCGCCAACACCTGGCAGATCATGCACCATCGTGATGCCAAGCCCGCGAAGGCGCTCTGCCTGGCCAATGCCTGATAGTTCCAACAATTGCGGTGACTTCACAGCACCGGCGCTGACGATCACCTCTCTCGCTGCCATGGCCTGCTTGGCGACGCCACGGACCGTATAGTGTACACCGGTGCAATGGGTTCCTTCGAACACCATGCGTTCCGCCAAGGCTTCGGAGACAATGCGCAGATTGGGCCGGCTTTTGGCCGGGTCAAGGTAACAATGGGCCGTGCTCTGCCGGCGCCCCTTCGCGATCGTTGTCTGGCTAATGGCGATACCTTCCTGGCTCGCACCATTATAATCTGGATTGAAGGGCAGCCCGGTCTGTTGGCCTGCGTCCAGGATTGCTTGATAGAGCGGCTCAACCTCTGGGATTTCTGTCACCTTCAAGGGGCCGGAGCGACCGCGATACTCTTCCTCGCCACTGCCATAGGCCTCCATCTTCTGGAAGAATGGCAGCACCTCACGATAGCTCCAGCCGCGATTACCCAGCTGCCCCCATGTATCATAGTCCATCGCCTGCCCACGAACGAAGATCATGCCGTTGATGGCGCTTGAGCCGCCCAGCAGTTTGCCGCGCGGCACAGGGAGACGGCGCCCGTCGGTATTTTCCTCAGGCTCAGCGCTGTAGCACCAATTGGCCGCTGGGTTCTCGATCAACTTGCCGAAGCCGATAGGGATACGCGTACATGGATTGCTTGACTTCCCGGCTTCCAACAACAAGACGTTGTGCTTGCCATCGGCGCTGAGCCTGTTCGCAAGCACCGCACCTGCGGACCCGGCACCAACAACAATATAGTCATAATTCTCAGTAGTCATCGCCAGTGTCCGTCCCTTTTCGGCTAGAGACAGATTGCTCTATCGGTCCCTGAGTTCAGCTTAGACTACTTTTACAGTCAGCTCGCCCAGGCCAGCCACACTACCAACCATCTCATCACCACGTGAAATGGGGCCTACACCTGCTGGCGTTCCAGACATAATCAGATCACCGGCGGTAATCTCGTAATATTCCGAAAGATAGGCGATCATCTCCGGAACTTTCCAAATCATCTGATTGATGTCGCCAGATTGCTGCAGTGCGCCGTTCACATGCAAGGCAATTGGTCCGGATGCAATATGCCCTGTCTCAGCCGCCATATGCAGCGGGCCCATGGGTGCTGAATTCTCAAACGCTTTACCGATTTCCCAGGGGCGGCCCATCTTCTTCATCTCGCCCTGCAGGTCACGACGCGTCATGTCCAGGCCAATACCGTAGCCGAAAACATGATCCAAGGCGTTGCTTAAAGCGATATTGCGGCCGCCGCTTTTCAATGCGACGACCATTTCAATTTCAAAGTGGACATCGCTGGTTTTTGGCGGGTAGGGAAAGTTCCCTGAAGAATCAACGTTATCTGGGTTTTTTTGAAAAAAGAATGGTGGCTCCTTATTCGGATCATGACCCATTTCAATCGCATGCTCGGCATAGTTTCGCCCGATACAGTAAATTCGGCGCACGGGGAAAAGTGCGTCGGAACCAGCAACTGTAAGTGCCGCTTGTTTGGGGGGATCAATGACGTAGGTGCTCAACTGTCGTCCTTTCAAATATCGATGGCCTTGCATATACCAATCTGGCCTATGCAGGCCAATGCTGCCAGCTCATTCGATCCGCGACTGTATTCAGGCTCGAAACGCGAGCACTCGGCCTCGGCGTCTACTTAACCCTGTTTTACATACGCACGTTGCTTGCCACCATTGCCGCGGGTGCGCTTGGGCCCACTGAAGCGCCCTTCGCCATGGGTGGAGCTCTGCTAGTTCCGAGCCTCGCACTCTTGGCAGCATTCAAAATGCTACAGCGGCGAGCCCCAGCGGCATAAGGCGGTTCTGATCATTTTGTGAATTAAGCAGCGCGTATGCGTCCTGCTTGATCACGCTCTAGACAACCAGCACACCAGTCCTATCCAGCACCCAGAAGATAGCGATCGCGGCAATTGCGATCGACGCAGGCGCCACGATAAAGCGCCGGTACCACGGTTTACTCCCAAAGAAGAAGCCAACGGTGAGATAGCAAACCGCGATGACGGTCAGTTGTCCGAGCTCTACGCCAACGTTAAACGCCAGCAACGCCGCGATGAAATCACCCGTTGGCATGCCGAACTCACCAAGCACGCTGGCGAAGCCAAGACCATGCAACAGGCCAAATGCAAATATGATAATCGGCCGCCACGTATGCAGGCGATTGGTCATCAGGTTCTCTAAGGCGATAAAAACGATCGACGCCGCTATCAACGGCTCAACAATGGCACCAGGGACCGAAAGAATTCCAAGGGCACCTAAGGCCAGCGTAATCGAGTGCGCGATGGTGAAACTGGAAATCTGAATGAGCAATGGCCGTAAACGTGGGCTCAAAAGGAATATACCGATCACAAACAGGATGTGATCCAGTCCCTTGGGCACAATATGATCAAACCCGGAAACGACGTAACGCACAACGATATCGGTAAGTGTCTGTTCGGCGGCGATGTCCAGGGATACCGGGTTGCTTGATGCATTCGCATCGATCAACGCACCATAGTACGGGCGATCTTCGCCGCCGCGCCGAACGCGAAGGGCCGTTACGCCAAACCGGCCAGACGCCTCCCAAACCAACGCCTCCGCGCCAGCCGGTGCGACGCTTTTAAGTGAAATACTGGACTGGCGCGCGGTCGATGGATCGCCAACTGCGGGAATATCGACATTGGCGATTTCCAGCGGGACGGCCATATCGTCGATTCTTAATGTGATCGCACCGGTTAGAACTCCAGTGGCAGCGGTCGCGCGGCGCGCCAACGCCTCAGGCTCCATTTGGCGCAACGCGTCATAAAGGGCGGCTGTTGGCGCATCATCTGTATCCGCGTGATCGGCACCGATATCGGCCAGAAAAGCTTCAAGATTGAGACGCGCTTTGATCTTGAGCGCGCCATTGGACGCGACTTCAATCTCAACAACCGCAGGCTGGATTTCATGCGCAACAGATGTCTGGACATGCGCCACACTATAAAGCGCCATCAAAACCAGGAGCACGACTTTGACCGCGCGCCGAACGGCTGCGCCATGCATGATGCTCATTCTCCATTCCCCCTTTCAGGGTCGTATCGGCGGGTATAACATAACGTTGCTGGGTCGCAGTTTGTCCTGCGCTCGCAAGATGTGGGCCGTGCGGCGGGCATTAAGGTGCCGAGCCACAACATTCATGCAGGCTTGCCATAAGGTTGCCCGCAATCGCAAGCAGGGAGTTTCTGCATTATGGCTACTCGCAGACTCTTGGCAGCAGCGTTCGCTTTGGTGCTAACGGCACCATCAGTGGCGGCCCATGAGTTCTGGTTAGAGCCGCTGGAACCGCGCGTCGCCGAGCGCGGCGCGTTGCAAGCGGATATTCGGGTCGGCCAGAATATGGTCGGAACCTCCTATAGTTACATTCCAGAGTGGTTCAAGAGCTTCGAGATCATTGAGAACAACGTTCGTCGCCCGGTGGATTCGTTTATAGGCGACCGACCCGCAGTGAATGAACAGGCGACGGCAGATGGCCTCGCCCAGATCGTCTATCGCTCCGAACCTGACTTTCTCACCTACAAGGTCTTGGACAAGTTCGTGAGCTTTGCCGCGAAGGAAGGCCTCGATGGGGCCCTAGAGGCCCACCGGGCGCGCGGTTTGCCGGATAGCGGATTTAAAGAATCCTATGTCCGCCATGCCAAGGCATTGATCGCCGTCGGCGCTGGTGCCGGCGAGGACGGCCTGACTGGCTTACCCCATGAATTGGTCGCAGAAGAAAACCCGTATCTGGTACCCGGCGGCGCGCCAATTCCCATCCGGCTGTATTTCGAGGGCACCCCCCGCGCAGGTGCCCTCATCAAGGTCTTTCATAGAGCGCCAGACGGTGCCGTCACGATCACTCGCCTGCGCACCGACGCCAGCGGACGCATCGAAACAGCCCGGGCACCAGGCGTATATTTGATTGGCGCCGTCCTGTTGCAAATGCCGCCAGACGATCTTGCAATCAGCCATGGCGTTGTGTGGCACACAGTCTGGGCGTCGCTAACGTTTGGACGAGACTAGGCCAGGCAATCTGTTGGAGGAAGCGAGAGACAAATTCGAACGCCCTCTCGGCGTTTGCTAGCGCAAAAGCCTGCCGGGCTACTGATACATCTCGGGCGCGTCCGCCGTTCGCTGCGCAAACGTCGCTGGCGGAGGGACAGGGAGCTAAGTTCGAACGCCCTCTCGGCGTTTGCTGGCGCAAACGCCTGCCGGGCTACTGATATATCTCGGGCGCGGTCGCCGTTTGCTGCGCAAAAGTCGCTGGCGGTGGCGTCAGTCTAATAACAAAGGGTCTCTAATCGAAGCACCGACGCAATCTTTCAGACAGCTAGTAGCCGCCACTCCGCCAAGGTAGCGGAGCGGTTTTGCTTGTAGATATCGCGGCTGATGTGAATCCCGGAGGCAAATTGGTCCACAGAAGCGGTCGGATTTTCTGATCGTCGCGGATTAAAAGTCCGCCACTTTACGCTGGAAGCAACGAGCTGAAGGCGGGGAGATGTATACTGTGGAATTATATGGGCGAGTTC
>CALLKY010000144.1 GCA_938083135.1 uncultured Alphaproteobacteria bacterium
GCGTCCCTAGCCAGCACTTTCACCTCTATCTCAAAGAGTGCGAATGGCGCTTCAATCACAGGCCCACCGAAAACCTCTTGAAAGTATTACGCAAGTGGGCAAACCTCTGAACCGAAACCCTTAGATAGGCCAGCCCCTAGATTTATATTTTACGGTGATTAGAGAAATTAAGGAGAAATAAGAGGAAGCAAGAAATAAACATGCGATGCAGAATTTCTGGTCCAGTAGTATCTACTTGCAGCAAACAAAGCGCCCTCGGGAACGATCATGTTTCCGAGGGCGCTTATCGCCAACATGGCAGGTCGTTAGTCGCCGCTTAAGCCGGCTCAAACAGCGGCAGGGCGGCTTCGTCGTTTAGGTCTTTGAATGTGACCTTTACCTTCATGCCGATTTTGACCGTGTCGTAATCAACGTTGACGATATTGGTCATGATGGTTGGGCCTTCGTCCAACGTCACATATGCGATGCAATACGGTGAGGCCGTACGGCGCATGACGCTATAGGTGTAGACGACGCCTGTGCCTTTACCCGGCACATATTCCACATTGGTCTTACCGGTGAACGGCGAGACGCGGCGTGGGAACCAGAGGTGCTTGCCCGTATCGGGGCAGCGGGGCACCAGGAACTTGTGGTCCTTGGCGGCGTCCCAGAACTCTTTGGTTTCTGGGTTTACGGGTGGGTGAATGTAATCTGCCTGAGGCATTATGCGTCCTCCTGACCAATGATAACCGTGGCGCTGCCCATTCGGGTGCCAATGGAACCGCCGGTGCCGTGGGCAAGGGCGATATTACAGTTCGGAACCTGCACTTTGGGATGCGCTTCACCACGCACCTGACGCACCGCTTCCAGCACTTTTGTCATGCCGCCGCGATTGGCCGGGTGGTTGTTGCAAAGCCCGCCACCGTCCGTATTGAACGGCAGTTTGCCGACGCCGGAGATCAGGTTGCCATCAGAAACAAACTTACCGCCTTGGCCTTTTTCGCAGAAGCCAAGGTCTTCAATCGTTTCCAGCACGGTGATCGTGAAGCTGTCATAGATGGATGCATATTTGATGTCCGCATGCTTCACTTTCGCTTCCTCAAATGCCGCAGCACCAGAGTGACGCGCACCGGTATAGGTGAGGTCCACATTGCCAGCATCGAGATGCTTGATGGTTTCGCCACCGCCAAGATATTTGACGATAGGACGCCCCAAGCTTTTAGCGATTTCAGGCGTGGTCATCACGATGGCACCACCGCCATCAGAGATAACGCAGCAGTCCAGGCGATGCAGCGGGTCGGAGATCATCGGCGAGTTCACCACATCTTCCACCGTCACAACGTCCCGCAGCATGGCGTGTTCGTTGTATTGGGCGTGTGTGGACGCCGCGACTTTGATCCATGCGAGCTGTTCGGACGTTGTGCCGAATTCATGCATATGCCGCATTGCAGCCATGGCATACATGTTAACGACGGTCGGACCATATGGCGCTTCGAAGCCAACATCCGGAGCATTCGCGTCATAAATGCGCGGCGCAGTGCCCGTCGCCATGCCTTCTGAGCGAGGGCGACCGGCGAGTGTAATCAGCGCGACATCCGTTTTTCCAGCCGCGATCATTGCCGCTGCGTGGTTAACGTGGATGACGTAGGAGGACCCACCGGTTTCGGTCGTGTCGATATGGCGGAGCTTCAGGCCCATATATTCTGCCATGGACATGCCGCCCAAGCCGGGCGCATCACCAGCGCAGTAGAACGAGTCTACGTCTGAGAAGCTCAGGCCCGCATCTGCGAGCGCGCCAGCAGCGACCTCAGCATGCAATTGGGCCAATGAACGGTCGGGCGCCTTTCGCGTGGGATGTTCATAAATCCCTGCGATACACGATTTGCCTCTGATATCCATGGACGATGTGTCCCCCTGTGGTTTTGTGAGTGATAAAGAAGCCTAGGCGGGCCGAATGCCTGCTGGCAAGTCTGGCTGCGCACCTCAAAGGCCTATATCTCAGGCCAACGGAAATGCTTCGTTGAATGCCCGCACACCTTTCGGCGTGAACGTAACGACCCGGCTATCCGGCACACGGCGCGCCCAGTTCAGATCATAGAACCGGGATAGCAGCGCCGCACCCAACCCACCCGCCAAATGGGAGCGTCGCTCACTCCAATCCTGACAGGAGCGGCAGAGCGGGCGCCGGGCACTATCGAGCGGTGTGAAATCTATCCCAAACTCGACCATCCGGGCGCGACCGGCATCGGTTAAGCCAAGGCCTTTTGGGCCGTGGGCGAATACGCCAGCAGACGTCAAACTATCGAACATGCGAACGCTCAGGTCACCAGCCAGGTGGTCGTAGCAAACGCGCGCCTGCCGCATTGCTACATCTTTAGGCCCAGTACGCGTGCGCAGCTGGCCTTGGCGCGCGGCGAGGCCCATCAATGTTTCCAGAACATTGCCAACTTCGGCATTCGCCAGCGTGAAATATCTATGACGGCCCTGGGAGCGCGCCGCCAGCAAGCCACCGTTCTGTAGTTTTGAGAGATGCGAGCTTGCCGTGGCGCGCGTCACGCCGGCTTCCGCTGCCAATTCGCTGGCCGTCAGTGCCTTGCCGCTCATCAGGGCTGCCAGGATGTTGGCGCGTGCTGGATCACCGATCAACGCGGCGACTTCTGCAATGTCTGGTCCATTCTTCATAGTTCGATCTTAATCGAACCATCGCCCCTCACAAGGCCGCTAAGGTCACTTCATTCTCGTTAGCAAAAGGATGCAAGAACCATGGCCGAAGCCGAAAAACCGCCGATCACGGAGCTCGGACTGTTGGGCTTATTGGCCCTGCTATGGGGCTCGTCTTATTACTTCGCCAAGATCGCGCTTGTGGATTTGCCACCCATGACACTGGCCGCATCCCGTGTCGCTATCGCCGCCGTTTTCCTACTGATCATCATGCGGATTGTCGGTGATAAATTGCCAAGGGATGGCCGTACTTGGCGCATGTTATTCGTCCAGGCCTGCTTTAACAGCATTCTGTCCTGGTCGATCCTCGCATGGGGGCAGCAACATATTGATGTGGCGCTGGCGAGCGTACTGAATTCCACGTCTCCCATCTTTGTTTTCTTCATCACGCTTGCACTCGTCCGAAAGGCACCGCCGGGACGGAGCCTCTGGGGTGCGTGTGTTGGCCTTGGTGGGGTCGCTTTGATCGTTGGGGGTGATCTGGCGGACGGTGTTGACGCAAGCCTAGCCGGATGTGCTGCCGCGCTCATCGGTGCATTTCTCTATGGCTGCGCTGCGGTCTACGGGAAACGGATAACGGGTCCGTCGCCGTTAGCGACAGCCACTGGCACGATGCTATGGGCAACGCTGGCGCTTGTTCCGGTCGCCGCGCTGGTCGATGCGCCTTGGCGGCTCCAGCCGGGGGCGGACGCGCTGTATGCAGCGACGATCCAAGGCGTGTTCTGCACTGGCGCGGCGCTCGTGTTGTTCTTCCGCCTGCAACGCACGCTTGGTTCTATGGGCGTAGCGAGCCAAGCATATTTGCGAGCGGGCGTTGGCGCTTTGCTGGGCATTCTGCTGCTTGGCGAACAGCCGACCTGGACAATCGGTGCCGGTGTCGTGCTAGCAATCCTCGGCGTCGCATTGATCAATTCAGGCGGTAAATCCAAAGAAAAAGCGTCGTCGAAGACTATCTAAATGTGCGCACGCCCGGCAGCGGCAACGTTTGAGAGCACCAGTTTTTCACGGACGCTCGCCGCGACGCTGGCCCCAAGCGCCGCCTTAACAGCATCAGATTTGTTGGAAAGGCGGCGTAGTTCATGGGCGTTGAAGAATAGGCAACGGCAGGCGGTACGGGTGATAGCGGCGGCTGTAGCCGGTGCGCCAGTCGCCCAAGTTACTTCGCCGACATAATCGCCGGTTCGGCAATTTGCGATAACAGTGCCGTTGGTCGCGATATCCACATCCCCTGACGCCACATAGATCAGGTTTGAGACAGGCTCCAATTCCTCGGTCAGGATCGCACCTGCTTCAATATCCACCCAATGGCCGAGGTCAAGCAGGCGGCGCGCATCTGACGGCGGTAGACGCGCCAGCTTTGCGTCCAGGAAAGTTTGTTCTTCCGGTGAAAAACGGGCGCGTTGCTTCAATGCGAGCAAGCGAATAATTCCCATAATACTGATGAAAATCCACGTCGCCTGGATAGCCGCCGCGGACAGATTGAACTGGTCGCTTAAGCTCATCAGCACACAGGCCGCTGCTGCTGCATTTATGATTGCGTAGATGTATGATTGCCCTCGCACGAAACCTAGCTGCATTGCAGCATAAGAGCCGATATAGAGCACAACGCCCAGCGCGCCGACCCCGTCCCAAACTGTCAGATCAGCCTGCACGCGGCGCACCTCCCCAAAATTAATCCTCACCCTATAATCGGAATTCAGCAGTGCGGATACGGGAAACTTGAAATGGCAGTTGGCGTAGGACTTGGATTGGCGGATTTACCGTTTTCGTGTGCAGATGCCTATTGGGAATGGGTGGACATGGCGGAGGATGGTGGCGTCGATTCCATGTGGCAAACGGACCGCCTTGTTTCCCCCATTCCGATCCTGGAATGCATGAGCGCGATGGCCGCAATTGCTGGACGCACACGGCGGATGAAGTTTGGCATGAATGTCGCCTCGCTTGGTCTGCGCGATCCGCTGCTGACGGCAAAGCAATGTGCCACCATCGACTTTCTCTCCAATGGCCGCCTGCTACCCGCTTTTGGTGTTGGGTCCGCTGTCGCCCCAGATTGGGGGGCCACTGGCCGCTCGCCGAAAGGCTCGGGCAAGGTCGCGGATGAGGCGATGGCGCTGATTACCCGGCTTTGGCGCGAGGATGCCGTGAGCTTCCAAGGCGAGCATTTCACCTATGAAAACGCCCGCATTGAACCAAAGCCAGTGCAGAAGAACCTGCCGTTCTGGATCGGCGGCTCATCCAAACCCGCCATCCGACGGACGGCACAATACGGCACTGGATGGCAGGCCGGACAGGAAACAGCAGACGAACTGCCACCGGTTCTGGACGCCATTAAAGCTGCACTCGAAAAGAACGGCCGTTCGATTGACCCAGACCACTACGGTGCCGGGTTCCATTTCTACTTCGGTGATTGGGACGGCGCAGACCTTCCAAAACGCACGCGTTCTTTCGAGAAGCGCACAGGCCGGGACGCCAAGCTCCACTTTGCTGTGGGCGGCGCAGACGACATCCTAGCCCGCATCCAAGGCTACGCAGACGCCGGAATCTCCAAATTCATCCTCCGCCCTATCGGATTGACCGATAGTGAATTAATTGCGCAAACGCAGAAGCTGGTGGAGGCGGTGATCCCGGAAGCGGTGAAGCTAGAAGCAAAAGTTGGGTAGGTCACATTGCGTCTGAATCTCCGAATGCAATCACTGAAGAGTGAATTTCGGGAATGCATCTGAAGTCTGGACTGCAAAACGAACAACCGCACCAGCGCCTCACTGACAATACGTCAGCGTGCGAGTGCGGCTGTTCTACAGTCTTAGTAAGCGCTAGAAATTCAGCCTAGCTTTTTGATATATTAGCAGAAGCGCGGTCTTGCTCAATTTGTTCGATGGCGTTGCGCCGATCCTGAGACACTGTGATCAAATCCTGTTTGCATGCAGCTTTGTCAGCGTCATCCGCACTGCAATCTTCAGCAAGTGCAGCGGATTTTCGGTCTGCATCGGCCCTGGCATTTTCGATCTTGGCATCATAGTAAGCATCGCGTTCGATTTCAGAAGTAAATGTATTCTTCCCATCCACCTTTACAGGCGCTGTCATTGGCTTAGCGTCTGCTGGAGCTTTAACCATTGTAGGCTCTGGCGACGCATTCTTACATTTTTCGTCTCGCGCCACGCCTAGAGCGGATTGAGCGGCAATTGAATCATTAGGGATTCCGTTTGGCGTTATTTTGTGATTCATCATGAGGGCTGGTGAAGGAGGCCAGCCTGCATGGCCAAAGCCCTCTCTGTCGATCTTCGCCGTCGCGTCGTAGAT
>CALLKY010000145.1 GCA_938083135.1 uncultured Alphaproteobacteria bacterium
TCTACGACGCGACGGCGAAGATCGACAGAGAGGGCTTTGGCCATGCAGGCTGGCCTCCTTCACCAGCCCTCATGATGAATCACAAAATAACGCCAAACGGAATCCCTAATGATTCAATTGCCGCTCAATCCGCTCTAGCGGAGATAGAGGCCGAGCGCGATAAATTGCAGACAGAAGTCGCTTTGCTGATCCAGCGGGCAAGTGAAGTTGCTAAAGCACGGGATGACGCCGAAGCCGCCAACCACGCCAAAACCCAATTCCTCGCGATGATGAGCCATGAGCTGCGCACGCCGCTCAACGCCATCCTCGGCTTCTCAGAAATCATCCGCTCCGAAGCACTTGGACCTGTCGGTTCAGACGAATACCGCATTTATGCAGCCGATATTTACACGTCAGGCGCGCACCTGCTTTCCGTTATCAATGACCTGCTGGACTTGGCCAAAGTTGAGTCTGGGATGGTTGACCTCCGGGATGAGCTTGTTGATCCGGCCAGCATCGTTGATGAAACGGTGCGGATTGTTAGCAAGACTGAAGCGGCCCGTGATATCAAAATTCTGTCGCAGCCAGAGCCTGGCACGCCAAACTTCCGTGGTGACAAACGTCGTATGCGGCAGATCCTGCTGAATCTTGCTTCCAATGCCGCCAAGTTCACGGCATCTGGCGGCTCTGTGTATGTCCGCACCTATCAGAGTGCGGATGGCGGCGTGGTTATGGAAACCAGCGACACAGGCATCGGTATTCCGGCAGATGACTTGGAACGCGTTATGGAGCCGTTCGTGCAGCTCGATAACCAATTGACCCGGGAATATCACGGCACAGGCCTTGGATTGCCGCTTTGCAAGCAGTTGGCGGAACTGCATGGCGGTGTGTTTGAGATCGAGAGTGTCGTCAATGAAGGAACGACCGTCCGGGTGATTATGCCTGCGTCACGGACGATCCACCGGCCCGCAGCGAAGCAGGCGGAAGTCGCAGCCTGATCGTCTGTATTGACGGGCGTTTTCCCCAATGGGGAAACCATCTATCCTGTGCTGATCGTTCCATGCGCAGCCCGAACGGCGGCGGAGTCAGGGCAGCCAATTGGCCAATAAACCATTCTTTCGCGGCTATGGACCGGCGCTCTATGTATGGAGCCTGGCGATTGGCCTTGGCATTCTATGCCTATGGCTAAAGGGCGAGGCGGCTTTTGTCCGCGCGCTCTGGGTCGATCTTGGCATTTTGGAGACCATGACCCCACGCATCCTGATGGGCATGCTGCTGGTTGGCTTCCTGACGGTGCTGATCCCAAAAGAATCCATTGCCCGGGCGCTCGGTGCAGGATCTGGTATTAAGGGCTTGGCGATTGCCGCTGGGGCCGGGGCGCTATTGCCAGGCGGGCCTTGGGTGATCATGCCCCTGATGTTGACGGTCGCCCGCTCTGGCGCGGATGCTGGCGCTTGTGTTGCTTTCGCTATCGGCTGGGGCACAATCGGATTGAACCGATTTCTTGTGTGGGAGATGCCATTTTTTGGTTTGGAGATGGGCGGCCTTCGTGTGCTGGCAGCTTTGCCGTTGCCAATCATCTCCGGCATGTTGATCCGCCGGTATTTCCCACTTATTGGTCCACCTGAAGCACCAAAAGCAGAACGAGAGGCGGGCTGATGTCCATTTCCCTTCTGATGGTCGCTGCTCTCACCGGGCTTGCAGGCATGATTGTGCTGGCAAACCCGGATAAGAGTATTCGCGAGGCGCTTGCGATATCCTGGAAACAGGGTGTGCGGGTCCTGCCGATTGTGATTCCAGCCGCGTTCATTGCTGGGTTTCTGGGGGAACTGCTGCCGGAAGAATTCGTTAGCCGCTTGATTGGCGCAGACAGCGGCATGCTTGGCCTGTTACTGGCGGGCGTTGCTGGGTCGCTTTTACCAACGGGCCCGATGGTCGTTCTGCCCGTCGCGGCTGGGCTGCTGCAGGCGGACGCCGGTATGGCGCAAGTGCTGACGCTCTATAACGCCTGGACCATTGTGAACATCCAGCGCTTCATCCTGTGGGAACATCCGTTGCTTGGTGCCAGCTTGGCAGCGCGGCGTTATGTCGGCGGTCTAATCTGCATGCCTTTTGCAGTGCTGACCAGTGTCGGCATCGCTCAATTGCTCACATAGGCGCAGTGACGCTGGCCCGCCTTGCAGATGTTCGTTGAGTGCTTATCTTCTGATCCAACACATCTCGATTCCTGATAGGACGCTTCATGTCGAACCTTGTTCTTATCCGCCATGGCCAAAGCCAGTGGAACCTGGAAAACCGCTTCACGGGCTGGAAAGACGTGAACCTGACAGAAGCGGGGGAGGCTGAGGCCAGAGAAGGCGGGCGGCTGCTGCGTGAACAGGGCTATGATTTTGATATTTGCTACACATCCGTCCTGACCCGGGCCATCCGCACGCTGTGGATTGCGCTGGATGAAATGGACAGGCGCTGGCTACCGGTCATCAAAGACTGGCGCTTGAATGAGCGCAGCTATGGCGGCTTGCAGGGCCTCAACAAAGCGGAGACAGCAGAGAAGCACGGCATGGAGCAGGTGATGATTTGGCGCCGCTCGTTCGATATTCCGCCGCCAGAACTTACCGCTGACGATGAGCGCTATCCGGTCAACGATCCCCGCTATCGGAACCTGCCGAAAGAGATCGTGCCGTTGACCGAAAGCCTCAAGGATACAATCGCCCGTGTGCAGCCTTATTGGGAGGCTGAGATTGCGCCGCGCATTAAGGCTGGCGAGCGGGTGCTGATCTCCGCCCACGGCAATAGCCTGCGGAGCCTTGTGAAGCACTTGGATGGTATTTCTGACGCGGATATTCCATCTGTTGAAATCCCGACCGGAAATCCGCTGGTCTATGATCTTGGCCCTGATCTAAAGCCACGGGGTAAAGCTTTCTATCTGAAGCCAACGGCATAACAGATCAACGAATGAGGTAGCGCCATGACGATTGCACTCATCACCGGCGCTGCCTCTGGAATTGGTGCTGCGATAGCGCGACGGGTTGCAGCACCCGGCGTAAAGCTCATGCTGCACACGCGCAAGAATGCTGACGGGTTAACGAGTGTTGCGGCGGAAGCCGTTGAAAAGGGCGCTGTCGTCGATACTGTGTTGGCGGACTTGGCGGCCCCTGAAAGCGCTGCCCATGTTATCAACGCCACGATATCTGCTTTTGGTGGATTAGACTGGCTGATCGCCAATGCAGGCTTTGCAGACAAGCGTTTGATTGGTGAATTACCGGCGGACGGTGTTGCGGCAAGCTTCAACCCTATCGCCAATGGCTTCTTCTTGATGGCGCAGGCTGCGACCCCGTATTTGGCAGCGTCAGACCAGGGGCGGATTGTTGCAGTCAGTTCATTCGTCGCGCACCGATTTCCGCATTCTGGTGATTTGTTCCCAGCTTCTGCAGCCGCCAAAGCTGGGCTAGAGGCCTTGGCCAAAGCCCTTGCTGCGGAACTCTCTAACGCTCGCGTGACGGTCAATGTCGTGGCACCGGGCTATACGCAGAAAGACCCTGGTGCGCACGCGGCAATTTCAGAGGCGCGCTGGCAGGAAATTACGGATCGCATTCCGCTTGGGCGGCTGGCAAAGACCGATGAATGTGCCGCTGCTGTAGCATATTTCCTGTCGGATGCTGCGGCGTATGTGACAGGCCAGACAATCCATGTTGACGGTGGCTTAGGCCTGTAACCATGAATGTAAAACGGCCCTGCAACTGGTGTTGCAGGGCCGTTTCAGTTAGCCGATTAAGGCTAAGTTTTATGCGACGATCAAGAAGTCGGCTGATGTCAGAGTTTCCTCTGCAAGACCAACCAATGTAATCGAGTCGCCTTCCGGCGTTGCAATCCGAAGATCGCCGCCGCTCGTGGAGATATTCAGGTCATCAAACACGAAGGTCGCGAGATTGTAGCGGATGATGTCCTGCCCAATCTCGAAGTCCGTGATCGTGTCGTTGTTGGAACCTGGAGTGAATACAAATGTATCCCGCCCGGCACCACCAGTCAGGGTGTCGTCGCCAGCCTGACCCAACAAACGGTCACGGCCATCGTTACCGATAAGAGTATCCTGCCCAGCACCGCCGATGAGGACATCGTTTGCTGCACCACCATTTAGCTGATCATCACCTTCGCCACCGTCTGCGATAACGCGAACTGTCGCTGAAGGATCAGTCAACACTTGGTCCTGACCATTACCGCCAGCAAAGTTGACTGAGAGAATGCCGCCATCTTCAGCATTATCAAGGGTCAGAATGTCATCGCCATCCAAACCGCTCACGACAACGCGTTCGACCTCTTGCAGCTCAACACTGAACTGATTGAAGTTCGTGCGCGCGAACGTTGCAAGGCCCGTATCGCCGCTCAATGTCATTTCGTCACCAGGGCCGGCAGCCATGTTGAAGCGCTGGGCGTCATTGCCGTCACCGCCAATAACATTGTCGCTGCCATCACCATTGACCCACAGCGAGAAGTCATTGCCATCGCCGCCTTCAATGTCGTCATCGCCTTTGCCGCCGACCAGACGGTCATTGCCGCCACCGCCGATGAGCTGATCATCACCACTATTACCACTCAGCACATCGTTAGCCGTACCGCCAATGGCAAGGTCAACGCCATTGCCGCCAACGAATGTTGTGCTGGTAGTAGAGCCGTCATCAAGGAGGGCGTCGTTGCCTTCGCCGCCAATGAACACGATTTTGTCTGTATCCGTAGCGGAGAGATCACCAACCGTCAGGGCGTCATCGCCGCCATTGCCTACAACGCGCACTGTTTCGACATTGTCGATGGTGAGCGTGAAGTTGATCAGGTTGGAGCGGGAAAACTCAACTTGGTCGACGAGATTAGCAGACAGCGAGAAAATGTCGCCGTCACCGTCGCTGCCGAAGATGTTTTGAACGTCATTGTCGGCACCGCCATCGATGAAGTCGCTGCCGTCGCCATTTACCCAGATGCTGTTGTCATCGCCGTCGCCGCCGAAGATCGCATCAGAGCCTTTGTTGCCAATAAGGACATCGTTGCCATCGCCACCCTGAAGTTCGTCATCTCCGAGGCCGCCAACGAGACGGTCATCGCCGCCTTCGCCCTGCAGCGTATCATTGCCGTCAAAGCCAATGATGACGTCGTCTTCCGGATTTCCGCCGAGTACATCAACGCCCGGTGTTCCAAGAATTGTCGCCATTGTGATTCCCCTATTGTCATTGTTGTCGCAATTGAGCGCACGCAATTGCCGCTTCAATTGGCTTAATCCCACATTTCCCATATGAGATTTAGCTTGGCGGTGCCGCGAGGCGTGATAATCTTTCCGTATTAATGAGTTAGATTTTGCAGGGTGGAAGTTTGGCAACGGACGCGACGGGTGAAGCGGAAACGGGGCCTTTGCGGCTT